>JAFGTU010000334.1 GCA_016933985.1 Sedimentisphaerales bacterium
CAACGGCTGCATAGCAGAAGGAGTATTGAACCTTATAACGGCGCCGGCTCGGCTGCTGGATGAAGGTGTGGATTCCAAGTGGTCCGCTGGGACGGTGAAGCTTGAAGGGGAATGGTATCGTCCGATTAACCGAGTGGTTAAGGCGGGCGTTGACGGCGTTGAGAATCTGCGCGATTCTGCATTCTATGAGAAACGAAGCACTGGAAGAGTTGACATGACTCTCATGCGGTGCGACGGTTCCGACGTTGTTCTGATAGTGCGCGGATATGATTACACGCTGCTCGGCAAAGACAGTGTAATGATCCCGTCGAAGATCGAGGCGTACAAGGCGGACAAAAGCGGAACGGTTCGGCAGCGAATTATTCAGATTGACGTCGAGCAGGCGGAGGTGAGATAAGACGGGTTCATGCGGGTGCATCGTCAAAGGTTGACCTCAGATAGGCGGCTTGTGGAAGAATGATTGCGTGAGGGGGCGAGTAGCAGCTCGTTGCATAAAGCTCGGCGCTATAGGTTGATGAGATTGCTTCGTCGCTTCGCTCCTCGCAATGACAAGGCCCGCAAAAGCAGATGTTATGTGGTAGTAGTCTTGTGGGGCGGTTCCGGACGGGGGGATTATCTGTTGCGAAGTCGTATTGTGACGGCTTCATGCGGCGAAGGATGACAAATTTCTTTGTATTAGGGAAAGACGTCTGCTTTTCTTTGGGGAGCATAGTCGCTGAGCGTTGAGGTGGCGGCGGATTGGGTTCGGGGTCGGGGGAGGCATTTTTTTTATCGGGGGACATATTTTTTTGAGGAAGAGGCCATATTGGTCTGTGCTGGGAGAGTTGGGATTATCGGCCCCAAATAAGGTAATATTAACACGGGAATCTGCGGGCGGGGGGGATTAGATAAAGACATAGGGTTCTTGGCGTCAGCAAGAGTGATGCGGACAGGCATAAGCAAGATGCGGGGAATTCTCGTAAATCACGCAAAATCTTGCAGTTGCGGCATTTAGCGGGGGATTTTCATGCAGGCGGGGCATTGTGGCGCATTATCGGAAAAGTGCACGCGCGTGGCAAAACACCATATCAACAGGCGTCGGGACAATTTGTTCAGGATATTGGCATTATGAGTAGAAAAAAAATGTTAAGCACCCGCACTATTGAACCGATAAATTTGCGAGTAAGCAGACGTTTTGGTTGTTTCCGAGGTTTGGAGCAGACGAAAAAGTCGAAGTTTTTTTAGGAAGTTAGTGCCATGAAAAGCATAGAAATTCAAGGGAAAGATAGAAGCGAGAGGCTTAGCAGGAAAAGTCTTTTGTACGTTGCGATTACTTGTCAATTGTTTCTGTTGACTCTGTTATCCGGGTGCGGGAACAAGTTCTGGGATCCCGCGCAGGTCGGACGGTTTCGTCCGGTTCCTTCGGTGAATGTCATTCTTGATTCGCTGGGCGTGGCAGAGGAGACAGACACGGCGTGGCAGGAGGGCGAGGAGCCTCGTCCGGCCGACACCGTTGTTATGGAGACGGACTATACTTTCAAACCTGGTGACGTTGTAAGAGTGTCGATCTTCGAGTTGCTTCAGCAGGGAGTTACCGCATTCAACGAGTACGTTGTCACTGAGACGGGCAAGATATCGATACCGGAGGTAGGTGTGGTTGAGGTTGCGGGCCTCACGGAGACCCAGCTCGAGGAGGAAATAAAGCAGATTCTGTCTCCGAGCATTTTGAAGGAACCAACGGTTACCGTCGTTCTTGTTGCATCTCAGCAGCGTGTGTTTTCGATATTCGGCGACGGGATTCCCGCGCCGGGTAGATATGGAATACCGAGATATGATTATCGGCTGACTGATGCGCTTGCAATGGCAGGGGGAGCGAGGCAGTTCAATGTAAGCTACGTTTATGTTTCGCGTGCGGCGTCGGACCAGGGGACATCGCCTGGGATGTTCGACTCGAATCTTGGCATTGATATTCTCGAGCCGCCGGCGGGCTTCGATAATATTCAATCGCCGGGACAATCGGACAAAGAGATGCTTGAGATAATAGCGCCGCGTGCGCAGATGCGTTCGCGGAAAGGAAGTAACGTTGTAATTGCCTCGACTGAGATGGGGACGATGAGGGACTTCAATGCGAGGCGTCGAGCGGCGGGTTATGCCTCTGCAGAGAATCTTGGCGGGTTGCTTACGGGCAATAGTCAGGTCGTTGAGAGTGCAGGCAATCCAATGGCAGTTGGCACGGAGATCAACGGCCAGCCAGTGACGGCGCTTGTAAGCGAAGTCGAGCCTGCGCAGGAGACGGAGAGGTCTGGGGCCGCATCGGTTTGGCAAGAGCCTGCGGAAGCTGAGCAGGTTACGGTTGCGGATATACTCAAGACACTTGCGGCACGATCGGAGGCAGAGAAAGACAGTTCTGCATCGCCCGACAAATCGGCGACGATCAGTGTGCCGTCTGCAAGGGATGTCTCTGCCGTTGATGCTCCCAGGTCGGTGGTCGGCTCATCCTTAAAGAGTGAGCCTGACAGGACGGTCGGCGATGAGAGCGGTTCGGTAGATGCAATTCTCAAGAGTCTTGCAGATCGTCCGAGACCCGTTCGTCAAAGAGACGATATTTCGACTGCCGGGGCGGTGGATACGCTTGAGCCTGAAACAGGGGCCGGCGTCGGAAGCGCCGATGAGCCTGAGGGCGTCGAGAGTATTCTGCGGTCGCTGGAGGCACGATCGAAGGAACAGGAGTCGCCGGACCAGGCGGAGTGGCAGAAAGTGCTTGAATCTTTCGCCGAGCCGGCAATTGTGGAGCCTAAGCCCGGTGAAGACACGAATTTGGATGAGTTGCTCAAGTCCTTCGCGGAGCCGGATGCTGGTACGCGTATGGGTGAAACCGATATTGGGGTGCAAATTGATGAACAAGTCGGGACCCAAGACGTAAACTTAGATATTGGTATGCCTTCAGAAGTAGTGGAAGAGCCGGAAATTGGGCTCGAAGATCTGGGTATTTCTTTGTCGCCCGGTGTAGGTGCTGGCAGAGAAGGAGTGCAGTCGCCGGGGCGCATAGAATGGGTATTCCAGGACGGCAAGTGGGTCCCGATGCAGGTGGGCGCGGCAACGGTTGCGAAGCCCGTCATTAGGGTAGAAGGTCAGGAGCAGCCTTTGAACGTTCGTACCGAAGTGCCGCTCGGTGGAATGGATTGGAGTGCCGGCGTCAAGACACGATTGATAAAGATACCGACAGACAAACTAATGGCCGGGGATGCTCGGTATAATATTGCTATCCGACCCGGTGATGCGATTTATGTTCCTGTTGATGTAATTGGGGAGTTCTGTGTTATGGGGAATGTTGTAAGACAGGGTTATATTCCCATCACAGGACGTCCGTTGACTTTGAAAATGGCCATAGCCGCCGCTGGCGGGCTCGGGCCTCTAGCGTATCCCAAGCGAGTTGAGGTTACCAGAAGAATCGGGAGGAAGAAGGAAGAGACCGTTATGGTTGACCTCGACAAGATCGCCAGTGGCGAGCTGCCTGACTTCTTCATCAAGCCGAATGACTTGATTAATGTGGGCACTCATTCAACGTCGAGGTGGCGTGCGGTTCTGCGAAATGCATTCAGGGCCACATACGGCTTTGGCTTCGTGTATGACCGCAACTTTGCATTAGACAATTACTATAGCTCTTACGGGCGCACGTCTCGCGTTGATATAGGCGAGGCTATCAAGATATTCTAAGCAGAGACGACCGTTTGGCAGGCAACGTAATGTCTGCAAAAGCAGTGCGTGTCTTGTTGTTACGGTGAAAAATAGTATTGGCTCCATTCTTACAGAGACAAATAAGTCGAGTGCGCCTGTTAGAAAGCAAGATTGGCGTGAGCTTGGGTTGCATAGTTACATTAAGATGGCCATAGTAGGAGGTCTGCTATGGTATCTTTTTCGGGGCGAGCTTAAGGCAGTTGTTGAGAGGTGGTTGACAGACAGCAGCTGGTCTCACGGGTTTCTGATTCCTTGTTTCAGCCTGTACTTCCTTAATCAGCACAGAGAGCAGATTCTGAATATTCGAGCCAAGCCCAATTACCTGGGTTTGGCTCTCTTATTGTGCTTGGTTGCAATGCATGTAGTCAACAAAGCCAGTGTGTCGGGGTACGCCTACCTACGCCCCATGGCAATGATAGGGACTTTGGGTGCGGTGGTGTTGTTCCTTGGTGGCTGGGGGGTAATCAGGCACACTTGGCTTCCGATCGCATTTCTGGGATTCGCGGTGCCGCTTCCTCAGCGATTGTATTTCGAGGTAACCCTTCCGATGCGGCTGTTGGCGGCGAAGGTTGCAGCGGTCGCGCTCGGCGTGGTAGGAGGTCTTGAGACGACTCTTAATGGTGTTGTTATAAGCATGGTCTATAAAGGTGAGGTTCTCAAGCCGGACCTGAACGTGGCAGAAGCTTGCAGCGGGATGCGGCTTCTGATGGCGTTTGTGGCGCTTGGGGTGGCTATGGCTTATCTACACTACAGGCCCATCTGGCAGCGTCTTGTGCTGCTGGCGAGCACCGTTCCGATTGCAGTATTGTGCAATACTATACGGGTAACGGTCACGGGCTTTATATTTGTTCTGATCGATCCGAAATACACACAGGGCATTTACCACGATACTTTAGGTCTTCTGATGTTGCCGTTGGCCTTTGGCTTATACGGCTTCATTGCATGGTTCATGAGCGGACTGTTCGTTGATGAAGCCTGCACCGCTGCGCCGGATATTGTGATTCGGAAGAGCAATTCGTGAGGTGCGATTTGAGAATTTATCTACAGCCGGCATTTGTTATATGCGTTTTGGTGTTGATGCTCGGCGGAGTAGTCATGTCCAAGTTCTATATAGAGCAGGAGCCATGGCCGTTGAAGAAGCCGCTGGCGTTGCTCGATGAAGATGGTCTTGGTTCGTACCATGTGGTCAAGAAACTCACAATTGAGGATGAGGACGTTCTGACGCAATTGGGCACAGAGGACTATATTCAATGGCTTCTGGAAGATAATGAGGTATTGAATGACAGCCCGGTTCGGAACGTCATGTTGTTCATAACGTATTATCCGCTCGCGGACAGGGTTCCGCATGTGCCGGAGGAATGTTATGTTGGGGCGGGGCATCAATTGCTGGCGTCTGAAGAGGTAGAGTACACGATCGTACACAATGGGGCCGAAGAGAATATTAAGGGCACGCATCTCATATTTCAAAGAAAATCGTCGAATTATTGGGGCTTTGACGAAAAATTCTCAGCGTTTTACCTTTTCTCAGTTAACGGGGGCTATGCGGGAAGCCGAAATAGCGCTAGATTAGCCCTGAATAAGAGTGTCTTTTCGAGGCATTGCTACTTCTCGAAAGTGGAGTGGAGTTTCTCGACGGGTTCAGGGACGAGCAGTTATTTGGAGGAAGATGAAGCGAGAAAGGCCGGCGAGCAGCTTCTGGGTGTGATGTTGCCCATTCTTGAGGGCAAACACTGGCCGAAAGAAGCTGTTGAGCAGGCGGGCGTGCAATTATTGGATGAAAGCAAAATAACAGACTGACAAATCAATTGTAATTGACAACGAGACAGTGTCGGTGAGTTGCTGTGTTAAGAAGGTCTAATAATCACAAGGCGTACGACCGGCAGATCAGACAGAAAAGAGGTTAGGCTATGGCGA
>JAFGTU010000335.1 GCA_016933985.1 Sedimentisphaerales bacterium
CTTCTGCACCGATATCGACAGAGAAGGTGACGTCCGAGTCCTCTGCAACCTCAAGAACAACGAATCTTGGATGGAGACGCAGCTCCACGAGCTCGGCCACGCCGTCTATGATAAATACCACGACCCCCAGGCCCCCTGGTTGCTCAGAGAGCCAGTCCACGCCTTCACCACGGAAGCGATAGCGATGTTCTTCGGCAGGCTGAGCAGAAACCCAGCCTGGATGCAGCAAATGCTCGACCTCTCCGATGCGCAGAGAGCCGACATCGAAAAAGTCAGCGACAGATACGCCCGACTCAAGCAGCTCATCTTCACCCGATGGGCGATGGTGATGTACCACTTCGAAAAACAGCTCTATGCAAATCCCGACCAGGACTTGAGCGCCCTCTGGTGGAAGATGGTTGAGAAATATCAGTTCGTAAAGAAGCCCGCAGGCCGCAGCCAGCCCGATTGGGCCGCCAAAATCCACTTCGCCATCGCGCCGTGCTATTACCACAACTACATGCTCGGCGAGCTTTTCGCCTCCCAGCTCCATAACCACTTAGTCACCGAGGTCCTCAAGCTCCAATCCGACGAAGGCGTAAGCTACGTCGGCCAAAAGCAAGTCGGCGCATACCTCGCCGAAAACGTCTTCCAGCCCGGATCGCTCTACCACTGGAACGAAATGATAAAACGAGCAACCGGAGAACCCTTGACCGCTAAGTACTTCGTCCGGCAGTTCGTAAAATGATGCGCGTGAAGAAAGGACGGATTGGCCTGAGAAGTATAGTCTAAATGTACCGAATACCTGACAAATCAAACTGGCCCGAATTGCACATCAATAAGATAATCAACGATGATGCGCTGAGTACGTTGGCCGACCTGCCGAGTGAATGTGTGGCGCTTGCCGTAACGAGTCCGCCATACTGGAATGTGGTTGACTATGGGGTTGCGGGGCAAATTGGGCAGACCGGTTACGAGGCATACCTTGCTGATCTGCTGCCGATTTGGAGGGAAACAGAGAGGGTTCTAATCCCAAACGGCAAGCTTGTGATAGTCACCCCCATAATGCCGATCCCCAAGAAGATTATCAACGACAGCCACACCCGTCACCTCAAGAATATCAATAATGATATTGAGAGTTCTATTCTTCAGAATATCTCGACACTGCAAAGGTTCAGCTTGTATATCTGGCAGAAGCAGACCTCCGTGAAGATGTTCGGCAGCTACCCATACCCCCCGAATATTTACGAGGACAACACGATTGAATTCATAAACGTTTATGTTAAGACCGGTGCGCCTCCTGCTATTCCCAAAGAGGCGAAGGAGCCGAGTCAACTAACGCAGGAGCAGTGGCGCAACCTCACGATGCAGGTATGGCCTATCTATCCTGAAGATGTCCAAAGGGCCGGAGGCCACCCGGCGCCATTCCCGGTCGTTCTTCCGCAAAGATTGATAATGATGTACACCTTCAAAGAATGTCCCGACTCGGATTTCGAGGGGGATATCGTACTCGACATGTTCAATGGCGCCGGCGCGACGTGCGTAGCCGCCAGGGCGCTCGAGCGCAAGTGGATTGGTATCGATCTTCACCCCGGTTACTGCGAGATAGCCCGAAATCGCGTCAAATATGAGCCGGTCGATCCGCACAGGATTTTGCTGGAGCCGGTGAAAGTGCGAGGGGCCGAGAACGGCAGCCGGCTCGCCCTGTTTGCAGAATCAATCAAAGATGAGCAGCGAATAATGCCGCCCGTACCGGAATAGAGAAGCCAGATCGCGTTGTGAGCAAAAGGACATTGTATGGCAATCAAAGAAAATGGTATCCCTGAAATAACAATCAAGGCGTTTGTCCTCGGCGTCGTCCTTTCAGTCGTTCTTGCCGCGGCCAACGCCTATCTGGGCCTCTTCGCTGGCATGACCGTATCGGCTTCTATACCCGCAGCCGTCGTCTCGATGGGGATTCTGAGGCTCTGGAAACGAAGCAATATACTCGAAAACAACATCGTCCAGACCGCAGCATCCGCAGGCGAGTCCCTTGCGGCGGGAGTCATCTTCACCCTGCCCGCACTGGTCATATTAGGCTTCTGGCCCGACTTCGGCGGTGTCCGATACTGGTGGATAACTATCATCGCCGCGTTCGGCGGGCTACTCGGCGTTCTGTTTACAATCCCCCTGCGGCGCTCGCTCATCGTCGAAGGCGAACTGCAGTTCCCCGAGGGAATCGCGACCGCCAAAGTCCTCGAGGCAGGCGAGCAGGGTGGTAAAGGGGTCTGGATAATTGCAAAGGCGTCCCTCGTCGGAGGTCTGTTCAAAGTCTGCGCAAAAGGTATCGGCCTCTGGCCCGAAGCAATCGAAGGCGCAGGAGGAGTAGGCAGGAGTCTTGCTTACGGCGGCTCAAACCTCAGCCCCGCACTGCTCTCGGTCGGCTACATCGTCGGCCTCAACATCGCGGTCCTTATCTTCCTCGGCGGCGTCGCAAACTGGTACATCGCAATTCCCATCTGCGCCGCGGCATCCCAGCGCCCCGCCGACATCGCAGCGGTCGATTGGGCATACGGCATATGGTCCGCACAGACAAGATACATCGGCGTCGGCGCAATGCTCATTGGAGGCCTCTGGACGATCTTCGCTATGCGAAAGTCCCTGCTCAGCGGCATAACGAACGGACTCAAAGCTTACCAGGCAATGGGCAGAGGCGAGGCCGACATCGAGAGAACGGAAAAAGATATGTCAATGAAATGGATACTCATCCTGATCATAGCTTCGATAATCCCTCTGTTCCTCGTCTATGAGACGTTTGTCGCTGATGTTTCCATTTCGCTGCCGATGGCCGTGCTTATGCTTGTCGCAGGATTTCTCTTCTCAGCCGTGGCGGCGTATATGGCGGGCTTGGTCGGCTCATCCAACAACCCGATCTCCGGCATCACCATCGCCACCATCGTCGTCTCTTCTCTGCTGCTCCTGATTCTGATGGGAAAGAACGCTCCGAACGGCCCGGCCGCCGCAATCATAATCGGCTCGGTAGTCTGCTGCGCCGCCGCCATCGCAGGAGACAACATGCAGGACCTAAAAGCC
>JAFGTU010000336.1 GCA_016933985.1 Sedimentisphaerales bacterium
CCGAGCACCCCGTGCATCTGCTGTAATCGACGGTCGAAAGCCCGTCAATCACGTGAAGAGCATCGAACTTGCACGCCCTCGTGCAGTCCCCGAACCCGAGGCACCCGAACTTGCAAGCCTGCGCGTTTGCCAGGGCATTCGCCGCCGTGCAGCTCGGTATCCCGTAATACTCCGCGTAGAACATCCTCTGGTCCCCCCGGCTGCGGCAGTGCACTATAGGCCGTTTTGCAGGACCCGACTCGCTGACCTGTAAATTCAAGACCTTTGCTATCGCCGCCGAGACATCCGCCCCGCCGGGCGCACACTTGCCCAAAAGCTCCGGATTATCACGAACCGCCTTGGCATAAGACCCGCACCCCGCAAAACCGCACGCTCCACAATCAACATTCGGCAGCGCCGCGTGAATCTGCTCTATCTTCGGATCGACCTCGACCTTGAGCCGCTCGCTCGCGATCAAGAGCACAATCGCAAACCCAGTCCCAAGCCCAAGCAGGACCGCCCCGTCCAGAAATATCTTACCGACCCCGTTATCAGAAACGCCGGCCCCAGCCACCAAAGCAACATGCCACATACCACATACGACATACGACCAAATCATCTAATCATCCCCGCAAAACCCATGAACGCCATAGCGAGCAGCCCGGCGGTTATCAGCGTTATCGGCGCCCCTTTGAGGCACCCGGGCACATCCGCCAACTGCAAATTCTCCCGGATGCCCGCCATGATGCAAATCGCCATCGTGAATCCAATCCCAGCACCGAAGCTCTCCACCGCTGCTAAAATCAGGCTATCGACACCCCACAAGTCCAAAAACAGGCACAGACCCAATATCGCGCAGTTCGTCGTTATCAGTGGAAGAAATATCCCGAAGCTCTCGTAAAGCGATGGAAAGAACTTCCTCAGGTACATCTCAACAAGCTGCACCGCCCCGGCTATCACCAGTATAAAGCAGACGTACCGTGCAACCTCAAGCCCGAATCGCATCAAAATCCAGTTGTTGATCATATAAGTCAGCACGCCGCTCAGAGTCACCACAAATGTAACCGCCATACCCATCCCGAAGGCCATATCGATTCGCCCCGACACCCCAAGATAAGGGCACGTGCCCAGAAACTTGGTGAATACCAGGTTGTTGATAATCACCATTGATATGAAGGCCAGAACCAACGCGTTTAGTGTATCCATAAATCCTGTCCTTTAACGCCGAGCCTTGCTCGTCAGATTGACCAGCCCCAGCATCAGCCCCAGAGTGACAAACGCCCCCACGGGCATCCCCATCGCCGCCCACGGCAGGAAAGAACCCGGCATCACGGCAACCTCGAATATCTTGCCCGTCGCCAGAACCTCCCGGATGCCCGCAAGGACGCAAAGCGTTCCCGTAAAGCCCACGCCCATCCCGACCGCATCGATAATACTCACAACGACGCCGTTCTTGCTCGCACAAGCCTCGGCCCGGCAGATTATGATGCAGTTCACGATTATCAGCGGAACGTAAGGACCCAACGTCTCGCTCATCACCGGAACATACGCCCGCAAAATCAAATCCGCTATCGTAACAAACGTCGCAATCGTCAGGGTGAACATCAGAATCCGAAGGTGCGGCTTCAATAGATGCCGCATCAGGCTAACGATTACATTGCTGCACACCAAAACGAAGATCACGCAGCATCCCATAGTAAGCGCAGGCTTTACCGCCGCCGTAACCGCCAGCGTCGGGCACATCCCCAACAGCAGCCGAAATACAGGGTTCTCACGCCACAACCCGGCCAACAGCGTGTCTTTATAGACACCCGCTCTCGCTTCACCTTCATTTGCCATTACTAATCAGCCCCTTCTTTGCCATCTGCTCTTTTATCTGCCCCACAGTATCGTTCAATATCCTAACCACCGCCTCGCTGCTTATCGTCGCGCCGCTTATCGCAACGATCTCTGAATCAACCTTCTCCGGGTCACCGCTTGTTACCAGCTTCAACTGTCCAACGGGCAAGCCCTTCTTGAACTGCTTCCAGAAGTAATAGTCCTTGTCCTTTATCCTGTCGCCAAACCCCGGAGTCTCATTACTCATTAAGACATCGTACCCGGCAAAATTCTCAAACTTGGCATCGACGGCCACTACAAGGTCGATTCTATCCGCAAAGCCCGAGCCGCTAACAGTAAAGCTCCACCCCACGCACTTCTCGCCGTCGCCCTCGCCCTTATATACAGCGATATCGGAGGTCTTCCCTCGACTAGACGTAAGCTCGATCCTCTCCACCACTTCACGAAAATGAACCGCATCGGGCAGCAGGCCCTTCGCCAGCCGGTTCAGCTTGTCTATCCGATTCTGCCTGATCGTCGGCTCCAAAGCATAATTAGTGGCCGCCAATAGCAGCCCGAATACAAACGACGAAACAATCAAAAGCCAGCTCTGCTCAATAAAATGCTTCAGCTTACCCATATCAAAAACCTCTTTTGCCACAAAGACACGAAGACACCAAGATTATGAAATAGCTTTCTTCATGCCATTCTTCATTACCGGCACATCGGCATCCACGATCTTGGCCGAAACTTCTTCCCTTTCAGACGCCTTTTCAAATTCCATCTAATATTGCTTAGTGCCTTACTGCCTTCGTGGCTAATAATACCTACTATCACTTCGTGTCTTAGCGCCTTCGTGGCAAAAAACTACGTCACGCTCGGCTTCCCTCCCGCCGGAACGCGCTTGCATAACCTGTCTATAAGCGGCGTCACCGCGTTCATAATGAGAACGGAGAACATAACGCCTTCAGGATACCCGCCGAATACTCGTATCAGCATCGTCAAACCGCCGACGCCGATGCCGAAAATCCACATCCCCCGCCGAGTCAAAGGTGCGGTTACCGGGTCCGTAGCGATAAAAAACGCACACAACAGCAATCCGCCGCTCGTCAAATGATAAAAAGGCTGTACGTAAGAATACGAGTCTATCCAATAGGTTATCGTCCCGAAAACAAAAGCCGACAGCGCCACAGCCAACGGAATATGAAAAGCGATCGTCCTTCGCATCAAGAGATAACCCAAACCGATCGCCAACGCAATAACGCTCGTCTCCCCGAGACAGCCCCCCACCTCGCCCGTCACCGTCCACTTGAAATTCTGCTCGCCATAGATGTCCGCCCCCAACTGGTTCTTAATCGCCATCTTGCTCCACGCCAGCGGCGTCGCCTGAGTCCTCGCGTGAATCATATTCTCCGCCGCGATCTTCGGCATCTTTCCATCAATGGTCGCAGGGGTGGCCCAGGTCGTCATCAAAGTCCCGAAAGAAACTGCCAGAAAAGTCCGCCCTGCCATCGCTGGATTAAAAATATTTGACCCAAGACCCCCGAAAACCATCTTCCCAATCGCAATCGCAAAAACACTCCCGATTACAGCCGTCCAAACCGGCAATCTTGGCGGAAGGGACAACGCGAGGATAATCCCGGTAACAACCGCACTGAAATCCCCGAGTGAACAAGCCTTCTTCCGCACAATATTACAGACCCACTCCGTGGCAACCGATGCAATAACGCAAGTGGAAATAAGAATCAGAGCACGCAGCCGGAAATAATAACCCGCAGCAGCGATCGCAGGAGCCAGACCGATGACAACATCAACCATCACCGTCCGCGTCGAAAGCGCCTGGCTAATATGAGGTGAAAAAGAAACACTTAAATCTTTCAGCATCTATCCTGCCCTTACTTGTCTCTGTCCTTCTGATGTCCGTTCTTCTTCGTGCCCTTGTGCCTTCGTGGCTAATCACCTACTGCGGCATCCGCTTCTTCTGCCTGGCAACAAATATCTTACCCGTCTTTATATAACCTGTAAGTTCAATATTTGCCGGGCACACATAGCTGCAGCACCCGCACTCCATACAAGCGTTCAGATAGTAGCTCTGAGCCAATTCCAAAAGATTGCTCTTGACCGCATGCGCAATCTTCGTCGGATTCAGATTCTCCGGGCAAACCGCAAGGCACCGCCCGCAGCGGATACAGGCCGTCTGCTGTCTTTTGAACTTCGCCTTGCCGATCTGCTCCTTGGTCAGCACCGTTATCGCCCCGCTGGTCTTCGTAAGGGGCGTATCAAGATCCGCTATCGCCAGCCCCATCATCGGCCCGCCCATAATAACTTTCGCCGATTGCCGGGTAACTCCGCCGCAGAACTCTATCAAATCGCCCGCCAATGTCCCTATCGCAACATAATAGTTCCCCGGCCTGGCAATCGCCTCCCCGCTCACCGTAACAACCCGATGAGTCAAAGGCCGCTTATTGACAACCGCATCCGCAATCGCCGCCGTCGTCGCAACGTTCAGCACAACCACCCCGATCATCGGCGGAATCCCGCCCGTCGGAACGCGCTTCCTCAAAACCGAGTTGATAAGCTGCCTCTCCCCACCCTGCGGATATTTCGTCTTAACTACAGCCATCTCGATATCGTTACTGCCTCGCAGCGCTGTGCTCACAGCCTCTATCGCCGCAGGCTTATTGTCTTCGATGGCAAAAATCGCCCGCGAACAGCCCGACGCCGCCTTCGCAAGCTTGACGCCCGCAACAATCTGATTTGTCCTCTCTAACATCATCCGGTAGTCGCACGTAATATAAGGCTCGCACTCGCAGCCGTTGATAATCATAGTCTCATTCGGCTTCTGCGGGTTCGGCTCGATCTTTACCCTCGTCGGAAACCCCGCACCCCCCATACCGACAAGCCCCCCCTCACGAATCGCCTCGCATATCTGCCCCGACGAATACGCGCTCGCATCGAAATCACCCTTCAGCTCCCACGCAGGTTGCACCGGCGAGGTCTCAGCCTCCGCCGAAATCACCACCGCCAGAGTCCGCCCCAGGACAGCATGAGAACGCAATCCGATCTCTTTGACCTTGCCTGCAATAGGAGAATGCACCGGTGCACAAACAAAAGCATCGCAATCCCCAACCTTCTGGCCCGCCTCAACCTCCGCACCCTTCTCGACCACAGCCCGGCACGGCGCCCCTATATGCTGGCTGAGCATTATTGCAACCTCTTTGACCGCAGGACCGGCTTGGATCGCGCTCTCACAGGTAATACCCTTCCGCTCCGGGGGATGCACACCGCCGCGAAAAGAAAGTCTGCCTTTGATTTTAGCTGCCATAAAGAAACTTCGCCAAGACAACTATTGTTCTATCAAGTTTGGCTGCCCGATTTCTTACACATTCGCCTGTTAATCCTCTCCGCAACCAATACCCATAAAAGAGTCGCCGCCACAGCCGAAACTAATCCCAACGCCGTCCGCACTTCGACCCTCGCTGTAAGAAGACCCGCCGCCCGCTCGACAGCCGCCAGAAAAACAACAAAAATCACTATCGGCGACAGAAAAGCAACAACAACGCTCAGAGCAAGCGAAGTGCCATCCGCCCCTTCTAATTTGCCGTAGACCTCACCACAATCGTGCCTCTGGCGGCAGCCTTCACATTTTCTTTGACCGTTCATACTTCTTGCTTCCATGCAAGGTAAATGAGCTTTATACTATGGGGTTTAGGACATTTCAAACACTTTCTTCAAATTTCCCTGGGAATGGTTATGAACAGACGTTTTGGGCTTATGATACTCGTTTCAATCTTCTCACTTGCAGCCGGCTGCGCCACAAACCCAATAACCCGAAAAACCGACCTAATGCCTATTTCCGAGCAGCAGGACATCGAGATCGGCAAAAACTACGCGCCCGAAATCGAAAAGCAGATGAGCGGAAAAATCCCCGACCAGGCCCTGCAAAATTATGTAAAAACCGTAGGACAGAAGATCGCACGTGTCAGCCACAATCAGACTTTCAAATACGAATTCACCGCCCTCCAGGACAAATCCGTTAACGCATTCGCACTGCCCGCAGGATACAACTGCTCCTCTCCGCCGCAACCTCGCAAGAAACGTCCAAAATCCCACTCACCATCGCCCAGTTGGGAACCCGCATTATAACCCTGCGATTCAACAGACAGGATGAACAGCAGGCCGATCTCGCAGGACTCGATTACATGATTGCCGCCGGATACAATCCCTATGGGCTCGTTGAATGTATGGAAATGCTCGCGGCCCAAAACGAGCAAAGGCCGAGCGGGTTCCTTTCAACGCATCCCGTCCCCGAAAACCGCTCCGCTTATCTCAAGCAAAGCATAATGACAAAGCAACTCTGCCTTTCCAATACGCCAATAGGCAAAGAAGAATACGCAGTCGCCGTCCTAAGCCGTCTGAACTGACCTAAGCCGGCACGTGGACACAACCGGCATTCTTTCATTCTCCACAGACAGCCGCTACAAGCACTACAAGCACTACAAGCTCTGAGAGTAATTCGGGCCTCCCTAAACCTTCCCACTCTTATTCCAAGTCCAGCCCCCCACGCTTACCCGACTGTCTCGTGCCCTGCGTCCCCTGCGCCCCCTGTGCGCTCCCCATCTTTTCTTCTTCTTCCCGCTGGCTGTATTTGCATTTCGGGCATCGGTCGGAAAAGCCTTCCCGCCCGGCTTCGCCCGAAATGAAAACATTCCCGCACTTCGGGCATTTCATCGCTTCAAATACACTCGGCTTTCCGCACTTCGGGCAAACCATCCCCGGCGTCGTATCCTCCGCGAGATGCTCCCTCTGGAAATCGAGATATTCCCTTTCGTTCATCTCATACACGGTATTGCCGCCATTGCATTTGAGGTTCACGCACTTCACCCAGATCGTCGCATCTTCAGGAACCTCGGCGACCTCGACGCCCCCCCCCCGGCCGCGGAAACTAATGAAGGCTGCTACCCCAAAACAGACAATAATGATACCTACCATTAACGGCTTCTTCTGTGCTGCATCCATAGCATAATCTCCAAAGCAATAGTATTTCAATCTACATTTGAAACCATCTCAATACCTTACCATTTGTCGCCGAACCTGTCAAACACACATTTCCGTCAATTCATAAATCCCGTGCATCAATGGAGTTCGCCTCGAACTGGCCCATCTGCAGAATCCGGCCCGGCTCCTCAGGCATCCCCGTCCGTGCGGACAGATAAGCCGACTCAATCACCGCCATACTCTTGAGATTTTCGCGCCCGCTGCTGCGAACCTCTTTTGCGTCCGCCTGGAGTATGCTACGGCCAAAATCCCCCACCACGCCCGCCATACAGCCGCCAATATCGTGCTCACATTCAATATCCTCGATGATCCGGTTCTCGCCGTCGCGCATTGTCAAACGCGTGCCGTCAACAACAAGAATCTTATCCTTCCCGCACACTCTCATAGACTCCTGCCTCGGCCAGAAACTGCTGCGGCTTGAAGCGACAACATTGCCCAAAAACCGGTCGGAAAACTTCATCGCAATAACTGCGGTATCCTCCGTCAGGCTAAGCCGCTGCTGCTTGTCAACCGCCTCGTTGGTGTTCAGCGAATAAACCTGCTGCGGAATAGCAAAATTCCACATTATCTGATCGATCATCCCAAAACTGTTATGCAGCAGCACCCCGCCGCCAGCAAGCTTCGGGTCGCTCCGCCATCCGGCCCGCTCAAAACCTGCATAGCTGCTCAAAACAGTTATCAGAAAAACATCTTCGATCACGCCGCCCTTGATATGCTCGTGTAGAGTCGCATAGCTTTTTGCGTACCGTCTGGGATTAGCAACGGCAAGCTTGACATCTTCCTGCATTGCAAGCCGCACCAATTCCGCCGACTCATCGAAATCCCGACCCGCAGGAGCAGCCTTGAGAACGTGAAACCGCCTCTTCATTGCAAGCCGAACGTACTCTTCGCAACTGAACATCCCCTCCGCAACAATAAGGCAACGCTCCTGCTCCTCCTCAAGCTGAGAGTCAATCACCGCAATTAGCTGTCGGTAATCGTCGTAAGCCGAACATCCGTATTCCGCACCAAGCCGCTCCGCCAGAATTCCATCCTTATCCGCAACCGCACGAATCCGAAAATATTCGCTCCCGGCAGCAGCCTTCAGCAGGCCACGCCCCTCTTCGTTTAGCCCAAGCACAACCGTCTCTATCTTCTGCTCGCTCATCTTGCCATGATTCTACGCTTCCTGCACAAAAAAGCAAACTACAAATAATATTGGCACGCGACATAAACGGCGATTGAAAAATCAACTTCGAGGAGTTCCGCCTGATGGCCCTGCACTGCTGCGAGAACAAAAACCCGTAAATCGCCCTGTACGGACCGGGGAAGGTGCGGAAAAAGGCGAAAATAAACGTAACGAATTGGCGTTTGTGTCCGTCTTATAAGTAAGGTCCTGTCAATCGGCTCTACCACGGAAGGTGTATGTGGCAAGGAATCCGACAGAAAGGAGAGTTTCGCCGCCAAAATGTCCGATAATATGATGCGATCGGCGAGTGTTTGGCCAACTTATGGCCCTGCACTCGTTTGACGATAACAGTGAGTAGAGATGAACTGAGGAGGTGCCACCCGATGCACACAACAAGTATAGAGATCCGCCTAACAGCGCTGGTCTTGTGTTTTTGTATCCCGGCGGCTGCCGCCGGCAGAATCATCTATGTTGACGCCGACGCGACCGGAGCAAATAACGGCTTGAATTGGTCCAATGCCTATAACCACCTGCAGGACGCTTTGGCCGATGCCGCCCCCGGTGCCAAACCAGTCCAAATCCGGGTGGCTGGCGGTCTTTACAGGCCTGATGAGAGAGCAGGGGTCACCCCAGGTAATCGTCAGGCCACCTTCCAAATGATTAACGGCGCGACCGTCAGCGGCGGGTATGCAGGCTTCGGCGAAGCGGAACCCGACGCCCGCGATATCGAGGCATACGAGACGGTCCTCAGCGGCGATCTGGCCGGCGACGATGTAGGCTCGGCCAACAACGCTGAGAACAGCTACCACGTTGTTACCGGCAGTGGGGCCAATGCATCCGCCGTTCTCGATGGTTTCACCATCGCCGGCGGTAATGCCAACGGTTTGGGCGACGATAGTTCAGGCGGCGGAATGTTCAACGCTTCGGCAAGCAGCCCTGCAGTAGCCAACTGTGTCTTCAGCGGCAACTTGGCCGCCATGCACGGCGGTGGAATGTATAACGAAGGCAGTTGCAGCCCAACGCTGACCGACTGCACGTTCAGCAACAACTCAGCGGTCGGCTATGGCGG
>JAFGTU010000337.1 GCA_016933985.1 Sedimentisphaerales bacterium
ATTGTGTGGTCCAGGCAACGGCAGTTTTGTAGGGTATTCCGACAATTCCGCAGGGGACGAGTCCGCCCGGTCGCGCATTTGCGGATGCCTGCTTTGGGGCCGGGCCAAAGAGCAAAAAGAATTCGGCATTCTCGCTGTTCGAGTGCTGTCGAATAAATTCTCCGGCAAAATGCTGTGAGGTGGAATCAGTTGTCACTTGAAAATCGCTCTGGAAGAAGCGGGTGAATTCCTTGGATGCGGCCTGGGCGATGTTTTCTGCGAAGTGGTTGATGTTTGTCAGTTGTTCACGGCTGAAGTAACGAGGGCTGCGCCAGTCATACTCGAACGCTTCAACGTTTTGCCTGGCGTCCTCGACGGACTCGGGGCCTGCGGCAGCGGCAGCGAGCAACTGCTTGATCTTCCCTCCGGTCAGGTTGTCGTCGGCGAGACGGCTCATTGTATGGCGAATTCCTTGAAGAGAATGTGCACGATCTTAGGTTTCTGATTCGGGAAGAGCTCTTCGTTAAAGGCATCAAGTATCTGCGTCTGGATTCGCTTGAGGTTTCTGTCTCCCCTGATATCTTCGAGGCTCAGGCTTGCAAGATAGATAGTGAGCCAGTTTGTGAGGATGGGCGTTTTATCCTGGAAGAGTTTGATTGTTTTGTCTTGTTGTGCGGCGGATGATATCTCGAAGGTGAGGGTCGCGCGGGCGTATCGCATGACGCCGGGGTCGTTGAGATTTGCGACAACAGGCTCAAAATCTTTGTAGAACCATGTTTTGCCGTCGTCCGGGACGGAATTATCGGTCTGTGCCTGGGAGTCCTGCTGGTCGGCGCCGGCGGCTGCCGGGACGGAGGAGCCTTTGATCATTCGTCCGATGAAGAAGCCTGCGCCGGCTAAGACAATCACCACAGCGCCTAAGATTGCCCACTGTAGAATGGGATTTTTGGATTGCGGCTCTTTTGACTCTTCCTTTTGCTGTTCGTTTTCACTTTTTTTTTCTTCTTCTTCTGCCATTTGTTCACCTTGATTAATTGGGCGTTGGAGGTCATCCGACGGGCTGCGGTTCTTGCTGTCGGCGGTATCGTCGCACTTTATCGCGGAGTGTCCGGTCGCTTATGCCGAGGACCTTTGCCGCTTGTGTCTTGTTGCCGGCAGTTTGTCGCAGGGTATCGAGGATGGCCTGCTTTTCCACTTGCACAAGCGGGATTCCGCCGAGTCCGAGGTTCGTGCAGGGGACGGCGGCGAGAGTGGAACTCATTTCCTGAGTTCGAGGCTGGAGCTCATCAAAGAGCCAGGAGACATCGGCGAGCGAAAGAGTTTCACCGACTCCGAGCACAAGTGAAGTGAGGACGACATTGCGGAGCTGGCGGACGTTGCCGGGCCAGTTGTATTTTGCGAAGATATCCATCATTGACGGATCGAGTGCGGTAATCCTGCGCAGGGCCTGACGTGCATAGAGGTTTACGAAGTGCCACACAAGCTCAGGGAGGTCATCAGTCCGCTGCCTGAGAGGGCAAAGGATCAACCTGACTCCGCTGAGACGATAGTAGAGGTCTCGTCGGAATTCGCCCAGCTCGACCATTTCCAAGAGGTCTTTATTTGTGGTGCTGATAATTCGGACGTTGACTTTGACATTGTCATTTCCGCCGACGCGCTCGAAGTCCTGCTGTTCGAGGACTCGCAGGAGTTTAGCCTGGAATTTTATGGGTGTTTCGGCGATCTCGTCGAGCAGGAGGGTGCCGCCGTGGGCCATTTCGAATCTTCCCTTGCGCTGGGCATATGCGCCCGTAAAGGCGCCTTTTTCGTGTCCGAAGAGCTCGCTTTCGAGCAGTGAATCGCTCAGCGCCGCGCAATTGACCCTGATATAAGGTTCTCCGGTGCGTTTGCTGTTGTGATGAATCAGGTAAGAGATCAATTCCTTTCCGGTTCCGCTTTCGCCGCTGACGAGGACGGGGATGGAAGTTGGTGCTATCTTCTTTGCGAGGTTTATTGTCTGGAGGAGCTTCTTGCTCTTTCCAACGATGCGGTAGAGTGTGCGGAGGCCTTCTTCGGCGGAATCACAGTTTCGGATAGGATGACCGGGCAGCAAGGTGTCCAGGAGAGTCTCGATTCTGTTGGGGTCCGGCGGTTTGAGAAGGAATTCGCAGCAGCCGGCTTTTATAGCTCGAACGGCGACATCAGCGGCCTGGCGGAGATTCGCTGCCTGATTCTTGTCGATATCAGCAAGCATAATGACAGGCATCTCGGGCGAGTTAGCTTTGATATTGTCGAGGAGCTTGAGAACATTCAATTCGGTTTCCGGATCGCCCGGGCGTTGGCATAATCTGTCGCTTGTGAATACGAGGCTGTAATCGGCCTTTTCGAGAGAGTGTATTGCGGCGTCGGCGGTTTCGGCAATTATTCCGCGGATTCCTTTGCGGGCCAGTATCTCAAGCATTAGCCTTGCCAACCTGGGATCGTTATCGACTATCAGCACATTTGCGATAGAGCTGTTTTGCGAGGGAGTTTTTCTGATTGGGTGCGGGTTATTCACCTTTTTGTGGCTCCGTCTTGGCTTTAGATTCGGCTGTTGAGATAAGGGCGAGCGGCCTGGGGTCATCGGGTGGTTTTGGGCGGCTCTGTTCGATCAGCGTTTTCGGTTTCTCCTGCTGATACCAGGTAATCAGGCTGCTTTGCGCCTTCGCCAGGTCGGTCCATAATGAGCCGGCGTGCTCGTTAATCAATCTGGAATATGCTTCAAGGGCATTTTTGGGGTCGTCTTTTCGCAGGCAGTTGCCAAGTTGAAGCAGAATCCAGGGCTTTTTCCCGGTTGGGTCGGGCAGGTTGGGGTCTATTCGAGTAAGGGCCTGGCTGTAACAGACGGCGGCTTCTTTCGGGTAGCCTGCGTTAGAAAGGATCTCGCCCAGCTCAAATGGATTCTTGATCAGCTCAGGTTTCTGTAATCGCTCGGCAAGGATGCTCAGGGTCTCTTGTGCTATCGTTGCGGGTTGAGTTTTGGATGGGGCGGCTTGCATTTGCCTTACGTCGGTCAGGTTCTGGTCCGGCGGTGCTGCTTCTGCAGGATTTGGCTCTATCTGAGCAATAGGCTCGACCCCGATTGCAGTGGGCGAGGCGGCAGCGACAGATTTGTGCTCTGAATCGGGTGAATTGAACTCAATGGCCCGGATTCGCTTAATGAGCTGTTGGAGCTGTTCTTTCGTTTTGTTCTCTTTTTGATTTTGTGGGGCAGTCATTCTTTCCCGCCAGATATTGCGTGCGAGGTCGGTTTTTGGGGTCTTTGCAATAAGCCAGTCGGCTCCGTTCGGTTTATTTGGTTCTCGATTGTTGGCATCGGTCGGCGTGGATTGCGGGTCGGCTATTGCCGGCGATATCACGAAGCTGAGAATCAAACACATCAGGCAGGAAGCGGCCAGGGAATGCCGGTGCGTTTGTGTGTTTAGGCGAACAATGTTATCGGCTGTCATTCTTGTTTATCCAAAAGGGCTAAGGCTGCGTTGTCATAGTCATGTTGCCCGTTATAAGCGGCTGCGAGTATTACTGCTGCTTTGCTCCTGGTCTGTTCGGGTATGTCGGCCATCATAAGGTTTGTGCAGACGGAGACGGCCTGGGCGTTCAGGCCGAGCATAGAGCAAGTCTCGGCCAGTCTGATTGCAATTTTATGCGCCAGCGGTCCGGGCTGGACAACGGGCAGAAGCTTAGTCAGCTCTTCGTGAGCAAGGCGAAGCTGGCCCCTGGCGAGATAACAGTTTGTTATTTCGAATGCCATCTCGGCTTTGAGTTGAGGGTCCGGGATGTATTCGGCCTGGTCGCTAAGGACGCCAATAGCTTTTTCTATCAGCCCCATATCCTGAAGAATTTTGCTTTTGAGGAGGAGGACTTTGACGGATTCGGCCTGTGAGAACTGCCAGAAGTCGACGTTTTCGAGTGTGTCGAGGGCCTGAATGAACATGTCCTGCTCGACATAGGCGGCAATCAGGGCCGAGACTGTATCGACGTATTCTTCTCTGGGCAGCCGGCCGTCAAGCGCGCGTTGAAATGCGAGACAGGCCTGTTGCGGATTGTTGAGGGCGAGATATGTTTTTCCGAGCAGTGCGTAAGCAATGCAGACACCTTCGCTCTTTCGGTCTTCGGCAAGGTCGATATGGAGTGCAAGCCATTCGGCAGCGGACTTGTAGTCTCCTATCCGGAAGAAGCATTTACCGGCTCCAAGTGCGGCCACGCACTGTGACTGCCGGGAGAGGGCGAGATTATAGACTCTGCGATAGGTCCTGGCGGCCTCATCCGTCAGTCCTACTTTTGCGGCGTAGTCGGCCAGGAAGACATAGGCTTGCGTGGTGACGTCGCTGTCAGGATATTGGGAGACAAGCTGTTCGAGGTCCTGCTTGGCGCCGACATAATCTCTGACTTTGGGACCGCTCTTGAGCTTGCTTGAATGGAACAGGGCATAAGGGGCCAATGATGACCAGGCGAAGCGATTAGCCACAAGCTTGTATTCAGCGATAGCTTCGGGTATTCTGTTTTGTCTGGAATAGAGCAGTCCGAGGGCAAAATGGGCATTGGCGATTCGCTTGTCGCTTTGAAACGATAGGAGGAATCTTTGCCATAGCGAGATTGTCTCATCGCAAAGCAACGATATGTGGCGTGCCAGCGAGGGGAATCTGTCCGGCTGATAGACACCTACGGTGTTGTTGTTCTGGATATGCGCAAGCAATCCGACCTGTCCGGCGGCCGCTGCGATTAGCTGCTGTTGGCTTGCGACGGGCATGTAGAGGACAACAGGGCTGGCGGTTGCGATGTCGTCGGATTGGAGCGGAGCTTGAGTATTGCCTGAAATCCAAGAGACATCAAGGCCGGCATTGGCGGCGAATCTTGCAAGCAGCTCTTCTATCGGCGCCCCGTTACAGGCGACGGACCAGAGAATTGTGCCATCGTCGTTTGTGATCTTTCGGATCTGTGGGGTCAGCAAGGCTTGAGTCAGGTAATCAGAGCCGGATTTCAGAAGTGCCTGGAGCTGCTGGTTATCGAGGTCGGCGAAGGGGTCGATCTCGGCGGATTCGTCGTCGGCGGACCAGAGCGATCCGGGCAGATGTGAGTCGTCGTCGGAGAGGGAAAGCACATTTCTTGTCATTGTTTCTGCGACGAGGAAGTAGCAGTTGCTGCGAAGCTCGGCGGCGAGGTTTGCGTCGATGTCCACCGCGGCGATCAGGGCTATTGCAAGATATGCTCTCTTTCGGGCGTTAAGGTACTGCTTCCTTTGCATATCAAGTACAATGCGGTGGTAATTGGTCATAAGCCTGACGATATGTGATTCGCTTTTTGCGGTTTCATTAAGGGCGCGGTCGGCCAATTCAAGGTTGCCGTCCTTAAAAGTGCATATCGCCATTTTTAGCTTGAGGAAGTCCCTTTGTGCGTCAAATGCGGATGCGGTAAGCGGGAGGCTTCTGTATAGCTGGTCATAAACGGCGTGAGCCTGGGCGTATTCTTTTTTGAGGTAGAGGTCTCTCGCAACTTTCAATGAAGCTGCGGGCGCGGACCGAGGTCCGCCAACGGGGGATGCAACGAGGGTCTGTTCCTTCTGTGGTTTGCCGGTGAGAATTGTGGAGTTCGGATCTGGTGATTGGGATTCGGGGATTTGCGAAACGGCGGTTCTTTGAGTCTTGGTGGCATTTGAATGCGGTTCGGTGTCGCCTTTAGGGCACCAAAGCGTGTAGCCCAACAGGGCGCCGGTCACAATAATGCCGGCGATAAGGATTGCCTGGACTGCCGACAAAGGCAGAGGCCGGTTTCGGTTGCGCTGCGGGATGATTCGCTTCTCTGGCGGGTTGTCGTGGCCGGCCGGGACGTCTGTTGCCTGGTCGCTCTGCTCGAGTCTGCCAAGACCGGAGTAGAAGTCCTCGTCGGGGAGGAATATCTCACGTTCGGATAGTTCTTCGTGTGCTTCAGATGAAAAGATATCGGCGTCGCTGGCGATTTCGGGTTCGCCGCCACTGTGTGGGGTCTGAGGTCCACCAGAGTCGGATTCATTGTGAGCGTCTGTTGGCTTTTCAGTTGCCATAACGTTTCAGTTTTGTCCTGCCAATAGTCTTTTCGGCCCGCCGGCGATGGCATTGCATAGTGCGAGCCTGCAACAACGTCAAAGAACAGCAATATCTATGCCAGAGCGGGGCGGCGAGGGACGGCGATGGCTGTTTCGGCGGATGAGGCGCGAAAAAGGCGTTTTTTTCAGGCTGAATCAGGGAGTCAGGGTGGAGATGGTGTGTCAGGATTTTAGACGGGACGGTGGAATTTCTGACGCGCTTGGGGACAAGCTGAATTTTTGAGAGGCGCTTGTTACAGGGCGGCGAGGGGCTCGGGTGCGTATAGGAGGTCGTCGGCAGATTGGGCCGGTTGCGGCTGCTGTTCGATATTGTACTGCTTGACCTTGGCGTAAAGGGTGGCCCTTGTTATTCCGAGCAGTGAGGCGGCTTTGGTCTTCTGCCAGCCGGTCTCGCGGAGCGCCCGCGAGATCAGCTCGCGTTCCGCCTTGGCAAGGGAGTAGTTTCTAAGTCGGCCCGGCGCTGCGGCGTCGCCGGCCAAGGCTGAGTCAAGGTCGGAAGGGTCGATAACAATACTGTTAACGCCGATTTTGTTTGTTTGCTCGTAGATAATAGCCCTGTCAATCACGTTACGCAGCTCTCGAATATTGCCGGGCCAATTGTGTCTTTCGAGAGTTTCGAGGGCCAGCTTAGTCAGCGAGCGGATCTTATCGCACTTTTCGGGGCAGATGGAGGATGTCTTGAGGAAGTATTCAGCCAGAAGTGGAATATCCTGCATTTGGCGAGGCGATCTGAGCGGGGCAAGTGTGATGGGAGCGACGCATAGGCGATAGTAGAGGTCGTGGCGAAACCGGTTGGCCTGAGCTTCTTTCTTTAGATTGCGATTGCTCGATGCGATTACGGTGGCGGTTGATTGAATGTCTTTGGTGCCTCCGACCTTTCTAAAGGTTCTTTCCTGGATGACTCTCAGGAGCTTTGCCTGCAGGTCGATGGGCATTTCGCTGATTTCGTCGAGGAAGAGGGTTCCTGTTGCGGCCAATTCGAGGAGTCCCATTTTCTCTCGGTCAGCGCCCGTGAAGGCGCCTTTGACATGGCCGAAGAGCTCGCTTTCCAGCAGGTTGGCGGTCAGTGCGGCGCAGTTGACGGCGACGAACGGCTGGTCCGGGTGTCTTAGGGTATGCACGGCCCTTGCGGCGAGCTCCTTGCCGGTGCCGGTCTCCCCGACTATCAGAACCGGATCACATTTGCTGGCGGCTACGAGCTTGATCATCTTGAGCGTGGTCTTGATCGCTTCGCTGCGTCCAACAATTTCAATTGATTCGGCAAAATCATCGGCGAAGAAAAGGTTGGCAGCTGTTTGCGGAGTTTCTGTTTTAGGCTGCTCGGATATTCGGGCGGCGATTTCTTCGAGGCGGTCGTGATCGGTTTTGCCTCGCAGGTAGTCGTAGGCGCCCATTTTCCGGAGCTCGGCGAATGAATCAGCGTCTTCGTTATCATTCCCGACAATGACGACGGGGGCGTTTGATATTCTCTCAGCCGCAGTGAGGAATCGGTCGAGGTGTGGGGTGAAACGGCGATCAAGAATAATCAGGTCGGGATCCTGCGTTTCAATTATGTCCGATGCTTCAATGATAGTGTCAGCCGTGAATACTTGTCGGCTGACACGGCGGGCCAATTCGTGTACTTCTGTTTCCCTGCTTACGGTAACAGTCTTGTTTAAGCTCATTCGGCCCCAACCAGAATATCAAGCCCATTACAGGCTTTCCCACTGAACGTGCATTTGCACGAGAAAGCAACGCGTAGAGTACGTTGAGACTAAATCGTCCGGTATGTTGAGAGTTCTTTAATATTTATTGGACGAGTCAATAGTGTCACTCAATGGTCGATTTTATTGTTTGTTGAAGTCACGGCGTGGCTTTATCGGACAGAGTTTGTTGGAGACAACGATGTGAATCGTGACGGTTAATTTCACAGACTGGTTGCAGTGTTTCTTATGGGACTTCATTGCCGTTGTCAGTTTGCTTGCAGCGTCGGCTGTGGGGGTGGATTTGATGTTATAGGACATGGTTTTGTTGTCAAGTTTGTTATCTTGCTGTTTTGGAGCCGGCGGCAGGATTTTCCGTTGTGCGGAATTATTATCCTTTGCGATAGCGGGCTGGGGATCAAAGGTTGTCGAGGAATTGTGCCGCCCGGATTTTTATGGTGGCAGCTAAGTTGCGGGGAGGCAAGGGCTTGTGTGGCGGTGAGAGGATATTGTTCTGTATTGTGGCACGGCGATTGCTAAGTAATCGCAGAGCCTATTTGGGCGTATGTTGGATTCGCAAGTGAATAATTTGAAGTATTATTTTCGTTCTTAGGCAGGAAGCAAATGAGTTCAGTAGAAGGAGTAAGATCGGCAAGCGACATCCAGGTGGATTATATGAAGCTGCTGGTGACACAGTTACAGAATCAGAATCCGCTTGAGCCGCTGGACAACAATGAAATGGCTTCACAGTTGGCTCAATTCACGCAGCTTCAGCAGCTTGAGACGATGAACAGGAGTTTTTCGGACGTGCTCTGCGATATTAAGCGCGAGTATGCGTCGTCGTTGATCGGGAAGGAGATTTCGTTTCTTGCGGATGACGGCCTGGGGACGGCGGCGGTAACGACGGGGACTGTTGAAGAGGTGTACAACAATGTTAACGGCGAGACGGTTTTGGTTACGGGGGAGTATATTGTCGGGTTGGACGATGTAATATCGGTAAAGGCTGAAGCAGCCGGGATATAGGTTGAATGTGTCAGAATAAGGAGAGTTAGAAATGAGTTTTGCATTATCGGCGGGCGTTACGGGTCTTCAGGCCCATCAGCAAATGTTGGACGTGGCGGGGAATAACCTTGCCAACGTGAACACGACGGGATTCAAAGCGAGCCGAATAACGTTCTCAGAGCTGTTGAGCCAGACTATAAAGAAGGCTTCTCAGCCTACAAGCACTGTCGGCGGTACGAATCCACAGCAAATAGGCAGCGGCGTTGGCGTCTCGGGCATATCACCCAATATGACTCAGGGCAATATCGTGAATACCGGGAATTCTCTGGACCTGGCGATAGAAGGCGAGGGGTACTTTGTGCTGAGTGACGGGTCGAGCAACGTTTATACGCGTGCCGGGGCGTTTGCGGTTGACGCGGACTCGAACCTGGTTGATCCTTCGACGGGCTATCTTGTTCAGCGCATCGGTTCAGTGGGTGAAAGCGACGGCTTCCAGACCGGCGGCGACAGTAATGTAAAAGTCCCGTATGACGTTGCTATAGCAGCAAGTGCGACATCGGAGGTGGTTCTTGCGGGCAACCTCAGCTCCAGTGACACGTTCGATACGACACAGACGCAGAGGCTTTCGTCAAACATAGCTCTAACGACGAGCAGCGGCACGGCGGCGGATTCAACGACTCTTGTGAGTGCCCTGGATCAGTTCAGCGGGTCATTCGGGACGACCGACA
The DNA here is from genome assembly GCA_016933985.1 of Sedimentisphaerales bacterium. Lineage (GTDB taxonomy): Bacteria > Planctomycetota > Phycisphaerae > Sedimentisphaerales > Anaerobacaceae > JAFGCD01. Next base: position 9,492 of record JAFGTU010000337.1, read on the forward strand.
CGGACGGCAAGCTGTACGTTACGGGTTATCAGCCGGACGGCACGGCAGTTGCCGACACGACGGGGCTGGACGTAAGCGCAACGACAACGCTGGGTGATGTGCTCAGCTATATTGAGAGCCAACTTGGGGCCAGCAACGTGACGGCGAGCGTGAGTAACGGCAAGATCGTTGTAACGGACGACACAGCGGGGTACAGCAGGTCAGATATTTCAGTTTCATATACAAGCTCGAGCGACGGAACGGATTCATTGACTCTTCCCGCGTATTTTGAGCTGTCCACCGTTGGCGGGGAAGAGGTTCAGAACGTGAACATCACGGTCTATGACAATCTCGGAGGCACACACACTCTCTCAGGGGCATTTGTAAGGACGGACACGGCAAACACGTGGGATATGGTGCTGACATCGATCACGGGTGACGTTAGCGCAATTACCCCCGACAATCGACGGATTGAAGGGATAGAATTTGGGACGGACGGTTCGTATGCGGGTTTGGACACGACGACCGGCGACACGGCGGAATTTGTTGTCACGTTTGCTCACGACGCATCGAATCCGCAGACGATTTCGATGTCTTTAGGGACTGCGGGCCAGCTTAACGGCTTGACACAATTCGCCGCCGATTCGACGGCTGTCGCACAAGAGCAGAATGGCTATGAGGCGGGCAGGCTTTCGACGGTGTCGATTGACAACAGCGGAACACTGATCGGCACTTTCTCGAACGGCATCAAGAAGGAGATTGCCACGATCCAGATTGCGTTGTTTCAAAATGCGTCCGGTCTGGAGGGTGTCGGAAGCGGGTACTTCATACCTTCGGCGAATTCTGGCGAAGCCGTTGCGACACAAGCTATGACCGGGGGGGCCGGGACGATTCACGGGGGGTCATTGGAGAAGTCGAATGCGGATGTGGCCAGCGAGTTCGTCTCCATGATTCAAGCCCAGAACGGTTTTCAAGCGAACGCAAGGACAATAACAGTCGCGAATGACATACTCAACGAGCTGACCGGTCTAATAAGGTGAGAGCGGTTTTTGGGGATCAGCCATGACGGCATCAGCAGCAATTAGTTCCGTTCTCGAAGGCGTGCTGCCGGCGCTGACGCCGGGGGAGCGTTGGTCGGCCGCGAGGGCTTTCAAAGACTCTTCGTCAGGGTCTTTGCGGATTGTTGTCTGCATTGGCTTGTTGGTTGTATTGGCGGCGTTGTTGTGGCGGGTCAGCGTGAAGCGAGTGAAGAGAGAGCGAAAGAGCGCGGCCAGATCATTTGACGAATATGCCCGTCAAAGGGGCCTAAGCGATCGTGAACTTGAACTGCTGACGGTTATTGCGCACAAGGCCGGGCTGAAGCGGTCGGAATCTGTTTTTACAATGGGTCCGGCTTTTGGTCTGGGGGCGGCCAAGGTGATGGAAGAAGGAATAGAGGGCAAGCGCGACGCCGAGCAGAGCGAGCAGTTGCGGGTGGAACTATCTTTTCTGCGTGAGAAGCTTGGTTTCGGCAAAAGGCTTTCGTCTTCAGGGGAGTCATCGATCGGGCCCAAGAAAGTTACGACGAGGCAAATTCCGGTGGGCAAGAAACTCTATGTAACAAGGCGGAAAGCTCGCGGCAATGCCGACATTGAATCGACTGTTGTGAGAAACAACGATAGTGAGTTGGCCGTTACGCTGTCTGCGGCGATCCAGATTGTCTTCGGCGAGACTTGGTGCGTGCGTTATTACTCCGGGGCGTCGGTTTGGGAGTTTGACACCAGCGTGCTCAGTTATGACGGAGAGACGCTTGTGCTGAATCACAGCGATAGCGTTCGATTTGTCAACAGGCGGCGTTTTCTGAGAGTTTCGGTAGGCCTTCGCGCATTTGTAGCACGGTTTCCATTTATGCGCACTTTTGAGGCGGCAGCCGGCGACGGGTGCGACTTCCAGTCGGAGGCGTCCGGGCAGAGCTGTGGTACTCCGAGATTTGTTCCGGCGGTTGTAACGGAGATGGCCGGCCCAGGCTTGCGAATTGAGTGTGGCCTGGAGGTGGAAGCGGGGGAGAGAATCTTGGTGATACTTGGCCTGGATGCGCAGGGCGGCAGGGGATCGAGCCGCGGCGGCGCAGATCATGGAAAGAGCAGGCCGGTGATATTGGAGGGCATCGGCGAAGTCAGGCACGTCAAAGCGATGGAAGATGGTCTATCAATCGCGGTTGAATTGACGGGGCTGAACGACTCGGAAGTGGATGAACTGATTCGGGTGACAAATGCGGCTTGTCCTCGGGCGGGCGAGAAGCACGAAGAATCGCCGGTTCCGGTTGGCCAGGGAGTATAGAATGTCGGATACTATTTCCAACGTTTGTTCGACGTTAGGCGGATTGAAGCAGGAGTTCAATACTATTGCGCACAATCTGGCCAACATTGAAACAGTGGGATATAAGCGGACATGTAATGCTTTCTCCAGAACTCTGGCAGCTCAGGGCGTCGGGAGCCAGGCTGAGGTAGGCGAGGGCGTGAATATTGAGTCGGAGCTGGATTTTACACAGGGCAGCATTATTGAAACCGGCCAGCCGTTGGATTTTGGATTGGCCGGCAAAGGCTTCTTTGTTGTCGAGACGCCCGCAGGGGCTCTGTACACTCGTAACGGGATGTTTCGTCTGAATCAGAACGGTCAGATTGTGGATACGTCCGGGAGAATAGTTGCGGGCGAATCCGGACCGATCAGCATACCGCCCAGTGTGGGACTATCTCAGATAAGCGTCAGCGGCGACGGCAGCATAGCCGCCGGTGGTGCTGCGGTAGGCAAGTTCAGGTTAGTGGATTTCGGGAAGAATGAAAAGGATCTCAGGCAGGCGGGCAGCAACTGTTTCGAGGCGCCGGCGGAAATAAAGCCTGAAGCGGCGACGAACGTGACGGTAAAACAGGGCTTCAAAGAGAGTTCAAACGTGCAGATGATGGAAGAGCTGGTGGATATGATGATGGTCGCCCGGCTTTACGAGGCCAATATGCGGTTCATTTCGGCTAAGGGCGACGCTTCAAGAAGTCTTATTGATTTGGCTATGAGCTGAGATTCTATGGCGGTGCGGTCCGTGGGGGCGGGCCTCCGGCAAAGAAGCGATCGACAGACAAGAAGAAAGGGAAGAACGAAATGTTGAGATCATTTTCCACGGCGGCAACGGGTATGGCGGCGCAGCAGATGATGGTTGATGTGACGGCCAACAACCTTGCGAATATCAATACAAACGGTTTCAAGCGGAGCCAAATTGATTTTCAGGACCTTCTGTACCTAAAACTAAGAGAGGAGGGGACGGAAGTGTCATCGGGGATAAAGTCGCCGAGCGGTTTGGAGGTTGGCAGCGGAGTCCGGGCGGCATCCACGGTAAAGGTTTTTTCCGCCGGGGAGCTTGCGAGCACCGACCGGAACCTGGACCTTGCGATTGGCGGAGACGGCTTCTTCCAGATAACGATGCCGGGGGACGGGACTATAAAATACACGCGGGACGGGGCCTTTCAGCAGGGTCCCAACGGGGAATTGATGACGAGCAGCGGGTACCTGATAGAGCCTGCTATTACGATTCCGACTGACGCAACTTCAGTCAACGTCGGCACTGACGGCGGAGTCAATATCACCACCTCGTCCGGCACGCAGTCTGTTGTGGGCACAATTCAGTTGGCGCGATTCCCGAATCCATCCGGTCTTTCGAGCGAGGGGGACAATCTTTTGGCTCAGACGGAGGCAAGCGGCTCGCCTTTGACGGGGACGGCCGGTGCGAACGGATTTGGCTCGATTCAGGCGGGATTTCTGGAGAAATCCAACGTGCAAATGATAACCGAGCTTGTGAACCTGATTACCGCTCAGCGTGCATACGAGACTAATTCGCGTGCGATAAGGGCTGCGGACGACATGCTTCAGCAGGCGATTCAGATAGCAAGGTCTTAACAGGGAGGTAATGATGCGTAGAACGGATGCCGTTATCACAGTTGCCTGTCTGCTTGTTTCGGCGGGCGTCAGGGCCTCGGATCAGGGGAAGGATAATGGGTTACGAATATATCTGCCGAGAGAGATTGTGATTGAAGCTAATACTCCGAAGTTGGGACAGATCGGGATAATCAACGGCGACGCAGGTCTGGTTTCCCGGGCCGAGGAGATAGCTCTCGGCCGGATTATGTCGCCGGGACAGGAACTCACCATCGATAGGCAAATGCTCCTTGGGAGGCTGGCTTACAGCGGGATTCCGGCATCAAAGGTCAGACTGAGCGGGGCCGAACGTGTCAAGGTGCGTCAGAAAGGGCATACTATCAGGCAGGAGGAGTTTGTTGATGCGGCGAAGCTGTATCTGAGCAAGAATCTGCCTGCCGGGGCGATTTGTCAATCAGACCCGATACGCGTGCCGGACGATCTGACTATTGAGGGGGTATATAAAGATATCAGGCTTGTTCCCCGGATGCTTAGTAGCGGGGCGGTCAACCAGACCCGGATTCAGATGAGCGTAATGGCCGGGGGCAAGGAGATCGGAAGACGGCAGATTAGCTTCCAGCATAAGTATGAGTGCCTCAAAGTCGTGACGTTGAGCGACATTGCGGCCGGGGCGACGATTAGCCCTGAAAATGTTAAGGTTGAGAAGATTATATCGAACTATCCGGCAGCTTCAGACTGGTCGTCGCCATACGGTCTTATTACAAGGCGTGCTCTTGCCGAGGGCACTGTTCTGCAGCCGAACATGTTTGGTCCGGCCAAGCCTGCTGTTCTGGTCAAGCGAAATCAGAGCGTCGTTATTCAGCTTGAAGCAGGCGGTTTGGTGGTGACGGCTGTTGGAAGGATGCTGGATGAAGGCGCCGCCGGCGACTTAGTGAGGGTGCGGAATGTGGATTCGCAGCGAGTAATCATCGGCAAAGTAAACGAAGACGGGACAGTTGAGCCGGTATTGTAAAAGGAGAAACAATGAGAAATAAGGTTTTCACGGCGCTTGTTGCAGTATGCTTTATGCTTTGTGAGGGCAATTGGGCATTGGGCGAGTCTATATGGGCCAAGCGAGACAAGAATATGCGGAGTATGTATGTCGATGACGTGGCTCGACAGATAGGCGATATTCTGACGGTTAAGATCACGGAGGACAGCAAGGTCGATAATAAGGCCAAGCGAGAGCTTAAAAAGGCGACCGATCGGTCCACGTCTTTTGACGGCGAACTTGGGATCGACCACGTGCTTCCGAGCATTCCCGGTTTCAACATGTCTGCGGCGTCGAGCAACACTCTGAGCGGCAAGGCGGATTTCAAAGACGAGCGGAGCTACGAAGACAGTATTTCTGTTGTGGTTGTTGATATTCAGCCTAACGGGAATCTTGTGATAATGGGTGTTCGCGACCGGAATATTACGGGTGATATCCAGTTGATTGAAGTAAGCGGCATAGTTCGTCCGAGCGACATCGCATTTGACAATACCATCAAGAGCGAGCAGATAGCGAATTTCCGAGTAGTCACAAAGAGCAAAGGCGTGGCCGAGCCGTATAACCGGCAGGGCTGGCTCGGGCGGCTGTTCGATATCATTTGGCCCTTTTAGCGGCACCTGAGGTTGCCTGGAGTCAAGATTTTTTCTGAAAGCTCAAGAGATATGAAGATTCGTTTGATATTCCTGATTTTGATTGTGTTGAGCGTGGTTGGATCCGGCCGGTGCGAGCGGATCAAGGACATCGTTGATATCCAGGGTGTTCGGGGCAATCCGCTGACGGGAATCGGTTTGCTGGTTGGTCTGGCCGATACCGGCGATAAGACTTTGGCTTCGCAGCAGATACTCACGAACATATTCAGGAATTCGGGGTTGGTTCTCCGTCCGGACGACTTTACGGGCGGCAACGTTGCGGTTGTCATGGTGACAGCCGAGCTTGGTCCTTTTGCTCGGAATGGTTCCCGCATCGATGTTGACGTTTCCTCGATAGGCGATGCATCGAGTCTCCAGGGGGGTATGCTTTTGCCGACGCCGCTTAGGGGTCTTGACGGTCAGGTTTACGCCGAGGCGCATGGCGCGGTCTTTATTGGGGGTTGGTCGGCGGCTGGCAAGCAGGCATCCGTTACCAAGAATCATCCGACTGTGGGCCGGATACCGGCCGGGGCGATTGTCGAGAAGGAGGAGCTTGCGACGTTCGTGGAGAATATCGGCAAAGACAGGATCATTACCTTTAACCTGAGGAACAATGATTTCTCGACCGCCGAGCGTATCAGCACGGCCATAAACGGGCTGCACAGCGATAGTGCGTCGGTGGTTGACGCCGGCACTATCCGGGTCAGGGTACCCGTCGAGGTTTCCGAGACGCAAGTGGCGGGCTTTCTCGATGAGATTATGATGCCCGACGTGAAGGTCGATGTGCCCGCGGTGGTCGTTATCAACGAGCGGACGGGCACGATTGTTGTCGGCGAGAAGGTGGGCATATCGGAAGTTGCCGTGTCTCAGGGCAGTTTGGTTGTCAAGATCAAAGAGACCGAGACAGTCTCTCAGCCGACGGCGGCGTTCTCCGAAGGCGCTACAACGGAGAAAGTGCCTGAAACACTGATGGGCATCGAGGAGAAACAAGGCTACCTGGTTAGCGTGCCGAGGGTTGTAACCGTAGCCGAATTGGCCAAGGCTTTGAATGCAATAGGCGCCACTCCGCGGGACCTGATAGCTATATTCAATGCGTTAAGAAAGGCCGGCGCTCTGCAGGCCAAACTTGAGATAATGTAAGGCATGGAGCTTATGGACAGCGTTTCGGGATTACTGCTTACAGAAGAGGCGTCTATGCCGACCTTGCTGAAAGGGGCCGACAAGATTGGGTCCAGTTCAGAGAACGAGCAAATCAATGCGGTAAAGGATTTTGAATCGGTTTTTATCGGCAAGCTGCTGGACGCAATGGAGAACACCGTTGGGGATTGGGGCATGGAGAGGGATGCCGCGTCCAAACAGGGGGAAGGGATATTTTCGATGTATCTGGGGCGATATCTCGGTAAGAGCGGGGGCTTCGGAATGTGGAAGGATATATACAAATATCTCCATAATTCAGACGATGCAAACAAGACGGTTGAGTCAGGCGGATAGAGACTATGGAATCCATAATGCCCGGAATGGAAGCGAAGGTTGATGATCTGCTGCGTGTCCTGGATGAGGACATTCGGCACGTTCGTGCGAGTCTGGAGCGTCTTGACGAGCTGCGAGGCCTGGTGATCAAGCGTGATCAGGCGGGGCTCGGCAGGCTGCTTGAGAAGATTCGAGAAGAAACACAGGAATACTCAACGAACGAGTCGAAACGAGAATTGATACGGATGGGATTTGCCGCTGATCTGCGGTGCCCGGTCGGCGATATGACTCTTTCACGACTCGAATCACTGCTCGGCGACCAGAGGCGCATCGAAGTGGGGGAGAGACAAGCTCTATTGTGGTCGCTGATGCAAGAGCTGAAGAAGGAACACGCCCGGACGGCGATGCTTTTGTCGGATTGCGCCAGATTCAACAGCGTGCTTCTCAGGAGCATTGTTGACCCAGGAAACGCAGGAGGTGGAACTTACGGTTCGGACGGCGTAAAACAGGTTCAAACGAATTCGGTTTTTGTCAGTTTGCAGTTGTGACAGACCGGTTTTTTAACGGTGTTGACGGATGTCGGACTACTCAATAGGCATCAGCGGTCTAAATGCAGCCGAGCAGGCGCTCGATGTAATAGGCAACAATATTGCCAATTCGGCGACAGAGGGCTACCACCGGCAGAGGATCGAATTGAGCCCCAGTCTTTCGGTGCGCGAGGGCTCGTTGCTGTTTGGGACGGGTGTCAATGTTGATGGTGTCGCACAAGTAATCGACAATCTCTTAGAACAGGAGATACTACGACAGTATTCTTCACTGGGACAGGTCGATCGGGAGCTTGTGACGCTTCAATCGCTTGAAAGCGTTGTGGGAGAGTTTTCGTCGGAGGACAGGGGCTTGAACGCTGCGATAGACAATTTCTTCAACTCCATGCAGGATCTGAGCACCAATCCGACAGACGGGGTCTGGCAAAACCAGGTTGTGAGCGATGCGGAGGTGCTGGCCGGCCAGTTCAGGACGTTAGGGGAGTACCTGACGACGCTGGAGACCGAGATTCAGATGGAGGTGGACAACACGGTTGACTCGCTGAATTCGCTGACGAGCCAGATAGCCGATTTGAATGAGCAGATTCAACGGGTTGAGGTCGGCGGCGGCACTGCAGGCAACCTTCGCGATCAGAGGGACAAGCTAATATCCGACGTGGCGGCTCTGGTCAGCGTTGAGACCCAATCACGAGATTACGGCGTTGTTGACGTGATTATTGCAGGCATACCGGTTGTCATGGGGGCTGCGACTGTCGAGCTCGAAGCTGGTTTGGACAGCAGCGGGCAGATGGGCATCTCCGTCAAAGGGGAGGCGAATTACACGACGAGTGTTTCCGGCGGCGCGGTCGGCGGTTTGCTGGCGTTAAAGAACGATCTGGTGTTCGATATTCATAACGACCTCGATTCGCTGGCGGTGGCGATAATACAGGCGATAAATGAGTTACACGTTCAGGGGGTGGGTTCGGCGGGGTCCTTCACGGAATTGACCGGGTGGAAGATGCTGAGTGAAGACGCGGCCGACTTCGGCTCGGGTGTCGGCGACGGCAGCATATATGTACGGCTGACCGATACGAGCACAGGCGAGGCAACGCGTCATGAAATTGGCATTGACGCATCGTCGGATTCACTGACGAGCATAGCGGCGGCATTCGATGCTATTACGGGCTTAAATGCCACGGTTGTCAATTCCAAGCTGAGCATCACGACCGATGCGGGCTACGAATTCGATTTTCTCCCGGCGGTCCCGTCGGGGCCGACGGGGAGCACTCTGACGGGATCGCCCCCGACGATTTCGGTATCGGGGATTTATGACGGCACGGCCAACGACACATTCACGTTCACGGTTTCGGGCACCGGCTCAGTCGGCAATGGAACGCTGCAACTGGTTGTCACCGACAGCAGTTCGAATACCGTTGCGACGTTCGACGTTGGGTCTGGTTACGAGGCTGGTGAAGCACTTGAGGTCGGCAACGGCATCAAGATCGCACTTACTACGGGCAGCCTGAACGACGGCGAGACATTCGAGGTTGAGGCATTTGCGGATACGGATACGTCCGGGGTGCTGGCGGCCGTGGGAATCAACACGTTTTTTTCGGGCAACGGGGCGGATGATATGGCAGTGTGCTCGGGAGTATCGAGCGCGCCGTCGAGGGTGGCGGCCTGTCTCGGCGCCGACATGACCGACAATACAAACGCCCTGCGGCTGGCAGGCGTACAGGACGAAACCTTGAGCAGCCTGGGGTCGCTGACGTGCGGCGAATTCTACCGGCAGTTGGTGACTAACGTGGGGCTGGAGGTTTCAACCAGAGATACGGAACAAAGTAACATCGAGCTGATCGTTCAAAACCTTGAGAGTCGCCGAGATGACATAAGCGGCGTTGACATCAATAAAGAGGCGGCGGAACTTTTGATTTACGAGCAGATGTTTCAAGCTATGGCGAAGTACATAAGCACCATTCAGACGTCTATGCAAAGCCTGATGGAGATACTGTGAAGAATTCAATCGCAACGATGAGGTCTCAATGGGCGGAACAGTAAACAGCATTTACAATAATCTGAGCTTCGCGCTGAATCTTCAAACCGACGCGCTTTTTCGGCTGCAGGAGCAGGCTTCAACCGGCTCGCGGATCAATCGGGCATCGGATGATCCTTCCGCGGCGTATCGCGTTTTGGGGCTGAACTCGCAGGTCAGGACGCTTGAGAGTTATGCCGCAAACATAGAGCGGACGCTGAACACGCTGGAGATATCGCTTACGATAATTGATGAAATGATATCCGCATTGGCCGATGCGAAGGTGGCGGTGAGCCAGATTACCAGCGGCACTTACGGAGAAGACGGACGAGAGACAACGGCTGAGGGGATCAACGATACACTGGAGCAGATGGTTTCTCTTGCGAACACGCAACACTTGAATGAGTACCTCTTCGGCGGCGGCAATACGGGCGCAGCGCCCTATTCCGTGGAGCGCACCGATGGGAAGATCGCCTCTGTAACTTACCAGGGCAGTTATGAGAATCGGGAGATAGAGGTATCAGCCGGGGTGCAGTCATCGGCATTTTATATCGGCGACGAGATTTTTCGCTCGAGCGACCGCGGCGAGCTTGTCTTTGTGGGCGATACCGGCGCACAGGCCGGGACGGGGACCTCAAGTGTTCGTGGAGACACCTGGCTTACCGTGACGGGTTCGGAAGGGAATTACAGCCTTTCCATAGACGACGGGCTGACTGCCGTGACGACCGATGGGACCGATACGAACCTTGCCATAACCGATTCGAGGACCGGGCAGGTTCTATATGTCGATACGACGGCAATAACGGCTACGGGCGTCGATTTGGTTCGTGCTCCGGGGACGTATGACGTCTTTGAAACGCTCATCTATGTCCGAGACATATTGAGCAACGAGAAAGGGCTTTCGAGCGTTCAAGTGCAGGAGCTTTGCAACAGCTCGATGGAGTCATTGGAAGAGATCAGAGACTATCTGACGGAGAAATCCTCTTCGGTTGGCTCGAGGATTGGCTTCATGGATGTGCTGGCCAACAGTATCGAGGACATGACTTACGTTACGGAGGATGAGAGCACAAGCCTTCAGGAAGCCGATATAACACAAATTGCCATTGATATTGCCCGTGAGCAGGTGCTGTATGAGATGTCGTTGTCGGTGGCCGGGTCGCTGATGTCTATGTCGCTTCTGGACTTCCTCAAATAGGTATTGGGTGCGGAAACAGGTTTTTTTCGCCTGGAATCGGCGTTTCGCAGCGGTTGTCCGTGGTGACGAGCAGAAGGCATAAGTGTTTGATATTTATACACATCCATATCCTCAAGTGCCTTGCACGTGCAAATAAAGGGGATATTCGCGGGTGGCACGCGATTTGTGTAATGAGTATCAGCCGGATGCTGTGCCCGGACTTTGCCGGGTCGTCTCAGATGCCCGGCTGATTATAGACCAGAGAAGGAGCAGAACATGACAAGCCAAAGCAGCTCGGATCAGTATCGTGAAGGCCTGAAACTGGCAGAGACGGGCCAATACAACAAGGCCCTTGAGCACATCGCTGAGCACCTCCGGACGGCTCCACAAGACGCTGAGGCCCTGAATGATGCCGGAGCCGTGCTTTATTGCCTTGGCCGAACCAACGAGTCTATCGAGCACTTCATCAGGGCAAGACTTCTTCAAGGCGACAGCGCCGAGATACTCTGGAATCTTTCCGAGGCGTATATCTCCGTCGGCAGGGCAAAGGAGGCAGCCGGGCTCTTTGACAGTATGGAGCGAACTGGCATACTGAATCCGGATATTCTGAATCGAACAGCAAATGTGTTTCTCAACCAGAGCGACAAGGCGAACGCCATCGAGATACTCCTGCGGTCGCTGCGAATTGCGCCGGAGCAGGCTGTTCTTAATCCAATGATTGAGGTTATTCGCAGCAAAAGGCCGAAGATCGCCTTCTTTTGCGGTGGGGACGGCATGACGTTTCTAACAGACATCATCGAATTCACCGAACGGCGTTTTGAGACTCGCGTATTCGAGGGGCAGACGGAACAGGAAATGTACGAGCTGATGCAGTGGAGCGACATCTCCTGGTTCGAGTGGTGCACAAATCTCGCCGTCGCTGCTTCGAGGAGGCCCAAGGTTTGCCGGACTATTGTTAGGCTGCATCGGTACGAGGCCTATGAGCAGTGGCCCAGGATGGTCGATTGGGGCAACATCGATGCTCTGGTGACCGTTGGGAACGCCGTTACGCTGGAGACTCTCAAGGGGCACGTTCGGGATATAGAAAGCCTCACTTCTGTCGTAGAGGTCCCAAACGGCATTAACCTTGAGAGATTTGCGTTTGTTGATCGGCCGCGAGGGAAGAATATTGCGTTCCTGGGGAATCTGAGGATGGTGAAGAACCCGGCGTTTCTTGTTCAGTGCATGCAGAAGCTAAATTATATTGACCGCGAATATCGCCTTTTCTTTGCCGGGGACTTTCAGGACCAGGTTCTCGAACAGTATCTCAGGCATTTGGTTGCGACGATGAGGCTGTGCGATGTGGTCTTCTTTGACGGCTGGCAGAGGGATGTGAGCGGCTGGCTGAGCGACAAACACTACATAGTTTCGACTTCGATCTGTGAAGGTCATCCGGTGGGGATTCTGGAGGGGATGGCCTGCGGGCTCAAGCCGGTAATTCACAACTTCCTCGGAGCGGGTCAGATCTTCCCGTCGGAATTTTTGTTCAACATTGCCGAGGAGTTCTGCGGGCAGATTGTCGGCGGCAGTTACGAGCCTCGCAGGTACCATCGATTCGTCGAAGAGAATTATTCACAGAAACGCCAGTTTGACAGGATAAACGACATTTTCGCCGGCTTGGAGGCCAAGATAGACTCCGAGGAGGGAATTGA
>JAFGTU010000338.1 GCA_016933985.1 Sedimentisphaerales bacterium
CGCTCGCAGAAATCGAACAGGCTTCGATACGGTCCGTTTACCTCGCGTTCGGCATAGATCACGTCGGCCGCGGCTTCTCCGCAGCCCTTGATGGCCGCCAGGCCGAAATAGATCTTCCCGTCGGCCACGGTGAACTCGGCCTGCGAATTGTTCACGTCGGGTGGTACGACCTCAATGCCCATCCGCTGGCTGTCTTCGATATGCTCGACCATCGAGTCTTTTTTCTTGAAGTTGCGGCCCGGGATATCGCTGGAAAGCAAGGCCGCCATGAACTCGACCGGGTAATGGGCCTTGAGGTAAGCCGTCATGTAGGCGATCAACGCATAGGCTGTCGAGTGACTCTTATTGAAGCCGTAGCCGGCGAATTTTTCGATCATAGCGAAGAGCGCCTCGGCCTGCTTCTGATCCATGCCCTGGGCTTGGGCGCCGTCGATAAACTCGCCCTTGTATTTGGCTATCAAAGGCAGCTTCTTTTTGCTGATGGCTTTGATACACGTATAGGCGTTGGCCAGTTGGATGCCGCCCAGGCGGTTGAGAATCCGCATGACTTGCTCCTGATAGACCATCACACCGTGAGTCTCCTCCAGAACCTCCTCCATCACCGGGTGCGGATAGAAGGGCGGTTTTCGACCGTGCTTGACTTCTATATAGTCGTCGACCATGCCGCCTTCCAGGGGGCCGGGGCGATAGAGCGCGGCCGTGGCGATGATGTCGCGGAAGTTGTCGGGCTTCATTCGCTGCAAGAGATCGCGGATGCCACCGCTTTCGAGTTGGAAGATACCCTTGGTCTCGCCCCGGCAAAGCAACGCATAGGTTTCCTTGTCGTCGAGCGGAAACTTGTAAGGATTGACCTTTTTGCCGGTGGTCTGCTCGATTGTTTCCACGATCTTCGCTAGGATCGTGAGGTTACGCAGGCCGAGGAAGTCCATCTTCAAAAGACCTGCCCGTTCGACGTCACCGGCGGCCCATTGGGTAATGACCTCTTCCTTGCCCTGCACGTGTTGCAGGGGGACATATTCCGTGAGCGGCTTATCGCTGATGACCACGGCGCAGGCGTGGGTGCCCACGTTGCGAGCCAGACCTTCGATCTGCATGGCAAGATTCAAAAGCTCGCGGATCTCGGGGTCGCTTTCGTAATCCCTGCGAAGTTCGTCGCTGGTCTCGATGGCCTTATTGAGCTTGATACCCAACTGGTCGGGCACTTTAGCCACGACTGCGTCGACTCGGGGGATGGGCAGGCCCAGCGCGCGGCCCACGTCGCGTATTGCGGCCCGAGCGGCCAGCGTGCCGAAGGTGCCGATTTGAGCCACGTTTTCCGTGCCGTATTTGTCTTTGACATACTGCATGACCTCGGCGCGGCGGTGCTTGTCGAAGTCGATATCGATATCGGGCGCCTCCAGCCTGTTCTCGTCCAGGAAGCGTTCGAAGAGCAGGTCGTATTCCAGGGGACAGACGTGGCTCATGTACAAAGCGAAACAAACCAGCGATCCCACGCCCGACCCGCGGGCCGTGGCCTCGATACCCAAGCTGCGGCCGTAACGCACAAAGTCCCAGACGATCAAAAAGTAGTTGGGGAAACCCAGTTTATTAATAACGTCCAACTCGCGGTTGAGCCGGTCCATCACTTCCTCGGAAAGCTCACCGTCTACCATGCGGCCGGGCACGTCGGCATAGCGCTCTTTCAAACCTTCGATGCACAACTGGCGGAGATAATCTTCCGAGCTTTTATTTTCCGGCGGCGTAAAGACAGGGAAATTCCGCTCGCCCAAGGAGAGATCCAGATCGACGCTGTCGGCGATTTCCTGGCTGCGGCGCAGTGCTTCCTCGTGGCCCGAAAATGCCGCATACATTTCATCCGGGCTGCGTAGATAGAACTCGTCGGTTTCCATGCGCATCCGGTTTGCGTCGGTACGGAATTTGCCCGTATTGATGCAAAGCAAAACGTCCTGTGCCTCGTGCGTCTCGCGATGCACATAGTGCACGTCGCTGGTGGCCACCAAGGGTAAGCCAATGCGGTTGGCCAGTTCGATCGAGCCGCGCATGGCTTCGCGTTGGATCTGAAGGCCGTTGTCCTGGATTTCGATGAAGTAGCGGTCGCCGAAAAGTTTATGGTACCAGGCGGCCGCTTCCATGGCCTTCTTCAAGCCGGCTTCGCCGCCTTCGAGTATGGCGCGGTTGACCTCGCTGGAGACGCAGCCGCTGAGGCAGATGATGCCCTCGCTGTGCGCTTGTAGCAGTTCCTTATCGATCCGCGGGCGGAAATAGAAGCCCTCGAGGAAAGCGGCAGAGGATATCTTCAGGAGGTTTTTATAACCCGTCCGATTTTGGGCCAAAAGCGTAAGGTGGAAGTTCGAGCCCCGCATTCCGCCCTCGCGCTCGGAGCGATGCCGCGGCGCCACGTAGGCCTCGTAGCCCACTATGGGATTCATCTCCAAAGCTTTGGCTTTCTGGTAAAACTCCAACGACCCGTGCATATTGCCGTGGTCGGTCAGAGCCAGGGCATTCATGCCCAACTCCTTGGCCCTGTTGAGCAAATCACCCACTTGCCCGGCCCCGTCCAAGAGGCTGTAGTGGCTATGGCAATGTAAATGAACAAATGGCTTTTCGGGATTCATCCGTGTTCCTCTAGCATATATTTTAAGAACCGTCTTTCGAAGGTAATGGTCCGGGAAAAGAAAGCAGTCCGGGATGACAGAATTCTACCGTCGGCGAACCAAGAATTGAAGCGTCCCCCAAAACGAGTGACTACCCCATACTTACCACACCAAAAACCTTATAACGATATTAAGTAACCCTGTAAGGTCCGCCCGCGACACTACATCGGCACTCCCCCAGCTCAAAATCATCACGCAAAGGCGCCAAGACGCAAGAACGAAATACTTTGAATAATTAGGTGGCAATTAGCGATGATGCGTCTTCTCCTTCCCTCGTCCGGAATATTCCACCAGCTTTGCGCCTTGGCGTCTTTGCGTGAGCCCTTTTTTGGTTCGCTACTCGGAAATTCTGTTTTGTGATCATCTGGTTGAACCATGTGGATTTGCTTAAGTATTTGATCGTTATCAAAGAGCAGCCTGAGATGCTCGTCATATATATTGACCGTGTCTTTATTAACTTTGAAAAGATAATAACTCACGCAAGTTCCTCTGATGGGCGCATACGACTCTTTCCCTTGGAGTATTCTGACAGATGTGGCGGGGCCCAGAATTTGCTCCACCTGAGCACATGTATCTCCTATATGTATCTGCAGCAGCTTATCCTCAAATGCCTTCCTTTCGTTTTCATTTATCTCTTCAAAAGGCTTCGTGGTAATTGCGGGTTTCTGATAATCGTCCGAATCACATTCCCTGCTATTCCTGTCCAAACCAATCAATACAAGCTTGTTTTCGCGGTCGAAAAGAAGCCTGATGCCCTCGTCCTTTTTATCAATGTTGTCTTTATTGACCTGAAAAAAGGCATAACATACCTCTGTCATGCCTGCATAAATGTCTAGTGCGTCTTCATGAACATTGAGGTGGACCCCAAAAACTGGACAGCCTTATAAGGTGTATAATACACACCACAGGTAACCAATCAGGAGGTCCAGAAGATGACGA
>JAFGTU010000339.1 GCA_016933985.1 Sedimentisphaerales bacterium
AAGCTCGGCGATGAGCCTCTCCATCGCCTCCGGGCCGGCGCCGTCGGTGAACCTGTCCCAGATTCGGCCCTGCATAATCGGCTGGACGGCTGGCAGGTCGGCCTCGGTGACGCCCACGCTGTCGAGATATTCGAGGTATTCGGTCATATTGACCGGCGGGGTCGGCCCGCCCGACGACTCGGCCATAACGTCGAGATACTTGGGTGGAAACTCGTTCATCATGACGCCGCCGTTTTCGCCGTCGGCAATCTGGGTGACCACCGCAGGGATTGAGACGTCGCCTAAGTCCCAGCGGCGAAGCGTCTGGGCCTCGTAATAAGGCTGCATCTGGCCGACCAGCTTGCTGTCGCTGCCCTGAGTCTTGATGATGCCGATAATGCTCATTATTTCGCCCGAGGAATTGCGGGCAACGAGGCGGTGCGGTATGTGCGGATGGCGGACCGGCTCGCCGTCCTCGAGACGCTCGATAGTATGCTCCTGGACGAGCAGCCATTGATAGCCGCACTCTTTGAGCGTCTTGACGAATTCGTAGCAGACGTCCGGGTGATTGGGAAGGGCCATTTCGCACGGTGAGAAGCCCCTGACTCGGCTGAGGGCGTCGAGGCCGAAGAGGGCGGCGAAGAAATGCTGCCAGGCGCGGACGTGGAGGCGGTAGTCCTGTACGGGAGTCGAGGGGGCGACGGGATGTCCCCACGGCGAACCGAGCCATTCGACGTGGGAATAATAGGCCGGGTCGCAGGTGATTGTTCGCAGGCTCTTTATGACGTCGGACTGCCGCATCTGGCACAGGCCGTGGAGCAGGCAGCCGGAATAGTCGAGCATTATACGAGGGTCTTTGCCGGCCTCGAGGAGCTGGCTGATCAGTTCGCCCATTCGCTTGTAGCACCAGTGGAAGACGAAGGCGTTGTGGTTGTCGCCGGTATCGGGATTGCGCATCATATATTCGAGGTTGCTGATGATGCGGGCGGTGCGCAGGTCGCCGCCGCCGGCGGGTATTAGGGGCTGGTGCATGTGTAGGGCTATGGCGAAGGCGCTGTCGATGTTCTCGAAGTCCACCCTGCTGTCGGGCAGGTACAGCGGACCCGGCCGGGCGCACGCAGCGGCGATCCGATCTTCGCAGCCGCAGATGTTCGGCAGCCCGCCAACGTATTCGGGAAAATCTTTAGCGCTCATTCAAATACCAATAACCTGCCAATACGGCCGGCAGGCACTCAATTATAGTCGGAACGATAATAGAAAGCGACCCCGCTGTAGCGTTTCGTATCGAGATTCGGCACCTCATTGGCGTTGTGCCCATGCTCCCAGGTTATCAGCAGCGAGTCCCGAAAGGGCACGGCCCAGGGGATATCCATACGATAGCATATCGGCGAATTACCTTGAATCGTGATCCCGTGAAGGGCCAGCGTGCCCGTATGCGATAGCCCCCAGGCGAAGTTGAAGTAGTCCTCGGTTCCCGTCCCGTGAATTGATGGCTGCTTTTCGCCGTCGATGAAGAAGGAGTCGTCGCCCTCCATGTGGCCGGGACGATCCATTACGAGGCCGACGAATTGGCCGGCGCCCTTGAGGTCGGCAACGCAATAGTCTCTGCCGAGCGGGGGAGAAGGATAGTCGTACCGATGGGTGCAAAAAACGGCGTCACTGTTTAACACTTCTTCCAGCCTGTACCGTATCTTAGCTTCGATGGAAGCGCTCGTTTTCGCCTCAGAGCGCACGGCTATCTTCGCTTTCCGCCGAAAGGGCATGGGCAGATAGCAATAGTAAGCCCCGTCGGCAAAACCGGTCCACAACCCCGCGACATCCTGCGAAGGTCTGCCCGAATCCGCGCAGGCGAAGAACGGCCCTATCGGCGCCGAGACCTGCGGATTCTTCGAGCCGTCCCAAAGCATCTCCACCCATATTCCTTCGGGCTTATCGACGCGCAGTTGAATTTCGTAGATCACCGCGGGGCCATCCAACTCGAACAGCGAGTCGCGGGCGCCGGGATTTAGAACCGTTTTGACTGTGCTTTGCCTGACCTGCGCAATGTCACCCCAGGGAGACCGCCCGCAGTTCGACCACAGTGATCGGACCTTCGCCAGGGCCTCGGATTCGGACTGGCTTGGATCCCACGCAAATCGTTTGACGGACGTGTCGGGCTGGAATTTGCGATATGTAATCTGGTAGTATATGTGCGGTATCTGTCGGCCGAAGCTGTTGAGGCGATATTTGTATTGTTCCTTCGGGGCCATCGGGACGAGGACGACCTTGCAGAATTCTTGAAATGCTATGGGCACGTATGAATAGCGTCCCGGGTATTTGCTATCGCCGCAGAGCCCGGCCAGCGGAGTGATAAAAGGGTGATGGCTGCCGGTGAAGATTTCGTCAAGATCGACTTCGATGACCGGCCGGCTCCTATCATCGAGAAATATGAGCAGATCGTAAGGCTCGCCGCCGATCTGGCTCTTGTACGTGAACCACATCCGGTCTATACAGCCTGGGCCGTCGGCCTCCATCAGCACGTAATGGTTATTGCTTTCGATGCGAAGGAAGTTGCCGGAGTCGAAGTAGCCGCCGCCTCGGTCATAGCCGGACGCCTGCAACGTCCGCCAGGGCTTTAGCCGGCAGACGGAGCGAAGATCGAGCATCTCGGCGAATGAGCCGGGCGGCGCAGCTTGTCTTGACGCCGCAGCAATTGCGGCGGTGCTAAGGAGGCCGGCAATTGGATACACAGCAGCCGCTATAAGCTCGAATCGAAAACGCATCTTCACCGTCTTTCTCTCACTTGAGAACTACTGCTCCAGAGGGAGAATCTCGACCTTTCGGAACTCAACGGGATGGCTCTCGGCCTGGAGGGAGATATAGCCTTCGCTCAGCATTAAGTTGCCGTCCTTAATCAGTTTTTTTGCGTCGGCGTCCGATTCATCGAGTTGCGGCTGCTCGTATTCGATGACGACTTGGCCGTCGATGATGTGCTTTATCTTACCGTTGCCGTGGACCTCGAATTCGACCTTTACCCACTGGTCGCCGTGGTAGGTCTTCGACTTCGAGTTGATGCAGTGCGTCTTAACGAGTTTGTCGCCCATCACGACGTTCGTGCCTGGTGTGCAGAGATTGGCGGTGGGGCGTTCGCCCGTGCCGCTGCCTCCGAGAAGCTGGCCCTCGATGGAGACGGGGAAATTCTGGTCCTTTCCCATGCTCTCGGGCGACTGGCAGTGCAGCATTGCGCCGCTGTTCCTGAAAGCCCATCCAGCCCCGCCCGGCGTCTGCTCGCCTACGAAGCGGTATTCGATGCGCAGGCGATAGCAGGAGAACTTGCCTTTGTAAAAGATGTGGCCGAATTTGTCGTCGAACTTCTCATACTTGTCGTAGCAGACCTTTAGCAGCCCGTCCTCGACTCGGAATGTATCGTTGTAGTTATCGCCCAGCTCGCAGCCTGCAATCTTAATCTTCCAGTCCTTGAGATCCTTGCCGTTGAACAGCTTGATCCATTTACCTTTAGCCGGTTTCCCGGCAGGCGTCGGCTCATCTTGCCGGCCCGCCCCTTTTGCCGCCCACGAGCAGGCAACCACAAATACACTTAGGCACAAGAGCCGCAACGCAGCTCGCCGGATGCCGCCGGAATTACCATTTCTCATAGATATGCGTCTTACAGTCATTTTCAGTAGCCCCTTATTAGCGTATTCAATATTCTTAACCAACCAAGGTTAATCGCCGAAGACCTATACTTCAACCCAAAACTCAACCGTCATTGTATAAGATGGACGTCCCGGCCCGTTCTCGCTTCGTGCCTTAGCATCTATCGCCAAAACGCGCCAATGCCATCGGCCGTTGACATTCCCGCCCCCTGGAGTTACCA
This sequence comes from Sedimentisphaerales bacterium, assembly GCA_016933985.1. Classification (GTDB taxonomy): domain Bacteria; phylum Planctomycetota; class Phycisphaerae; order Sedimentisphaerales; family Anaerobacaceae; genus JAFGCD01. The sequence continues at coordinate 3,836 of JAFGTU010000339.1, forward strand.
TCGCCGCGATGGCAAAAGACTCTATCATCATCCTCGGCATTGAGACAAGCTGCGATGAGACCGCCGCCGCCGTCGTCGCTGACGGACGCGAGGTAAAGTCCTCCGTAGTCGCATCCCAGGTCGAGTTGCACGAGAAGTACGGCGGCGTCGTTCCCGAAATAGCATCGCGCGCTCACATCGAGCAGATATATCCCGTAATAACCGAGGCCATTGAGCAGGCGGGCGTAGGCAAGGACGATATCGACGCAGTGGCGGTCGCCAATCAGCCGGGCCTGACAATTGCCCTCGTAGTGGGCGTCACCGCCGCCAAGACACTGAGCTTCGCATGGCAAAAGCCTTTGATTGCCATAAATCACCTCCACGCCCATCTCCAGTCCGCGATGCTGGCCGAAGGAGAGCTCGAGCTGCCCGCCGTCGCCCTTATCGTCTCCGGCGGGCACACCAGCCTCTACGACTGCGAATCGCCGCTGGACCTGAAGCTTCTCGGCTCCACTATCGACGACGCGGCAGGAGAGGCCTTCGACAAGGTCGCCAATATCCTCAAGCTCGGTTATCCCGGCGGCCCGGCCATCGAAAGGGCCGCCGCAAACGGCGACCCCAACGCAATAGAATTTCCACGCTCGATGTTGAGCAAAGATTCGCTGGATTTCTCCTTCAGCGGCGTCAAGACCGCCGTTCTTTACCACTGTCGAGGCCAGGATATGAAAGGCGAAAACCGCGTCGATTCGATGACCGACCGCGAAATCTCCGATATCGCAGCCTCATTTCAGGCGGCGGTGGTCGATGTGCTTGTCAAGAAGACCCGGCGAGCCGTTGATAGAATAGGCGCAAAAACCATCCTCCTGGGCGGCGGAGTCGCCGCAAACACGGTATTGCGAAGTGCCCTGGCGAAAATGTGCCAAGCCGCAAAACCCCCGAAAAAACTACTGGTCGCACCAAAACAGTATTGCACGGATAATGCCGTTATGGTAGCGTCTTTGGCGTATTACAAATATCGGGCCGGCCTTTTTGCAGAATTGAACCTTGAGCCAAAAGCGACCGGCTAAGAGACGAATGAGTCGAAACGGAATTGAATTGATGCGAATAGAAAGAAACATAGCCTTGCTGTTAACACTTGCGGCGCTCCTAACCGCCTCGCCCCGTGTGCAGGCCCGATACACTCGGTCCCCAACCCTTGCTCCTTTCTTGGAGCCGATTCGTGAGAAGTATGACCTGCCTGCCCTGGCTGCGGCGGTTATTGTGGACGGAAAAACCGCCGCCTGGGACGCAACCGGATTTCGCAGGTACGGCACGGATGTCAGGGTCACTGCGGAGGACAAATTCCATATCGGCTCATGCACCAAGGCAATGACCGCCACCCTCGTTGCGATGCTTGTTGACCGCGGCAAGCTATCCTGGGATACAACCCTCGCCCAGGCCCTGCCCGAGCTGGCGGAAGATATGCACCCGGACTATCGAGACGTCACCCTGCGGCATCTGCTGGCCCACCGCGCAGGCCTGGCCCCGTCGGACAGAAGCTGGCCAAAAGAGAAGTCCTTTATGGACATGCACAATCTGCCCGGCACGGCCACCGACCAGCGCCTTGCCTACGCAAAGATGATGCTCGCACAAGAGCCCGAAGCCAAGCCCGGCGAAAAGTACATCTACTCGAACGCCGGCTACTCAATCCTGGGATTGATTGCCGAGCGCGCAATGAATAAGCCCTGGGAAACCCTCATGAAAGAGATGCTCTTCGAGCCCCTTCACATGGGTTCAGCCGGATCCGGCGCAATGGGCACGCCCGGCAGTATCCGCCAGCCGTGGCAGCATAGAATGGAAAACGGCAAGGTCCAGCCGATCGAGCCCGGCCCGCTCAGCGACAATCCCCTCGTATTAGCCCCCGCTGGAACCGTCCACTGCTCGATGAGACATTGGGCCGCGTTCGTCGCCGCACATCTCGACGGACCCAAAGGCAAGGGCGGCCTGCTCGAACCCGATACATTCAAGGTGCTGCACGACCCCGACTTCGGCGGAAACTACTCAGGCGGTTGGCAAATTACGCACAGGCAATGGGCCGACGGCAAGGTTCTCACCCACACCGGCAGCAACAATATGAACTTCGCCGTCGTCTGGATGGCCCCCAAGCGGAACTTCGCCGTCCTCGTGGCGTCCAACCAGGGCGGCGGTGATGTCGCAAAGGCATGCGACGAGGCCGCCTGGGCGTTGATAAAAAAATTCTTCCTCAAGGAATAAGGAAGGTGAACCATTAGAGCCGACCAATTGAAAGAGCTGCTGGGCAAGGTCAAAGACGGCGCCATCGGGATTGATGAGGCGGTGGAAGAGCTTCGTCACCTGCCCTTCGAGGACCTCGGCTTTGCCTGTATCGACCATCATCGCCAGATCAGGCGGGGCTTCCCTGAGGTAATCTACTGCCCCGGCAAGGCCACCGGCCACATCATTAAGATATTCGAGACCCTCGCCGCAAAGGGCAACAACGTCCTCGCCACTCGCGCCCAGCCGGAGATATTCGATGCCTTAATCGCAACGCGCAAATTCCCAAATCTGCGATATGAGAAAACGGCCCGAGCCATTATCCTCGAACAGAAGC
>JAFGTU010000340.1 GCA_016933985.1 Sedimentisphaerales bacterium
CTCCTTACCAATGAAATCTTTTCTTAGAATTATTTCATCGGCAATGGGAGACCTCTTTTCTTAACAACCCTAAGGAAACACCATTCGACAGAGATACCTTGATAGTCTCCCGTGATGCGCTGGAGCAACACATCACCAGCCGAACAAAGTTGATAATACCTGTGCACTTTGCCGGGGCGGCGGCTGATATAGGGCCGATTCGCAAGTCGGCTGATGATCGCGGAATCTTCCTCGTGGAAGACGCTGCCCATGCGCTGTGGACCCAGTATATGGGTGAGCAGGTGGGCGTAAAAGGCACTTCGATTTTCTCCTTCCATCCCATCAAGAAAATCACTACCGGGGAGGGCGTCATGTTCTGCTCTTCCGATCAGGCCCTGCTTGACCGTATTCGGCAGCTCAAGTTTCACGGCCTTGGCGTGGATGCGTATGACAGGCAAACGCAGGCCAGGTCTGCCCAGGCAGAGGTCCTGGAGCCCGGCTACAAGTACAACATAACCGATATATCCGCCGCTTTGGGGATAAGTCAACTCGCGCGCGTCGAGCAGTTCAATGCCCGCAGGGCCGAGCTCGCCGCCGGACACGCCGAACGGCTCGAAGAGGTGGATGAAATCCTCCCGCTCCGCGTCCCCGCATATCCCATGAAGCACGCCTGGTATCTCTACATAGTCCGGCTGGATACGGAAAAGGCGCGACTGGGCCGGAATGATTTTATGCGTGAACTGAAACAGAGGAATATTGGAACGGGGCTTCATTTTCGCGCCATTCACCTCCAGAAATATTACCGAGAGGCCATGGCCATGCAGCGCGGGATGCTACCCAATACGGAGTGGAATTCCGACCGTATGTGTTCGGTCCCCCTGTTTCCGGATATGACGCTCGAAGATGTGGACGATGTTGTCAACGCCATAAAGGAGTGTTTGAGTCAATGAACGAAACAGATCTTATTTCAATCGTTATTCCCGTGTTCAATGAACAGGTGAATCTGGAGAAGCTGCTTAAGCGGTGCGTCAAGACGTGTCGAAGCATTGGAAAGCCCTTTGAGCTGATTCTTGTCGATGACGGGAGCAGCGATCAAGGAAGCTCTTTCATTCGGGTTGACGCCGGAAAGATCAGCGGAAGGTGCGAGACCGGCTTTCCCTTGTACTTCAATCCCATCGGCAAGGGCCTTGCCTTCTTCATGCTCGACGGGCCCAGCGGTTACACCCTCGATGGCGGAAAGACGTGGGAGGCGATGGCGGCCAACCAGCGCGGCTGGGGCTGCGGCTCGGTGGACTTCTCAGCGAAGAAGCCCGTCAGTATCTTCGCCCTGCGGCACGAATGCGGCGGCGAGATCTACACGAGCAACGAAATGGGCAAAACCTGGAAGCTAAAGGGTAAGGCATTCGCGTCGGTCGGCATCTTCGATGCCAAAACATTCGTCGCCACCATAGAAAAGGAACAGGGCATTTTTCGCACCACAGATGGCGCCGAGAGTTGGACGAAAGTGTCCGACCTCCAGCCCGCCGGACGCGACATCCGGGTTCTGAAAGGTCTCGCCTACTCAACCAGCGCCGAGGGAATGCCGGTGAGTAAGGACCGCGGCGCGATGTGGGCCGTGCAGGGAGAGGCGGTGAAATGCTCTCTCGGCCCCTACGTCGGCAAGAGCCAAATGCACATCGTCGTCGGCAAGAAAGGCTTTTTCCAGGCCGCTAACGGTGGCCGCCAGTGGAAGCAAGCAGCCCCCCGGCCACCTCAGTACAACGTGACAATCCCAGGCTGGTTCCTGAATTTGGGCTGGGACCCGCATGCCGATATCTCCTACGCCTCGCGCACGGGCGAGCCCCCCTACAAGTATCAGAAATAACCGGCATACCGAATCCGATTGACCTGACCGCTGTAATTGCTTAGACTTGCCTCAATAATTGAAGCACGGCTGTAAAACCGATGGAAACCCAGACATCCCGAAGAAAGTTGGTCGAGTGCAAAGAGTAGTATTCGCGAAGTTTCAGGAGGAGTTTTTTGGCGAGGCCGGTCTGAAGTCGTTTGCCGATTTTTACGATTATCCCGGCGGGACCAGGATCGGCGAGAACGAACGCAGAAACGTCTATAAGCTGACCTTCGGCGAAGGCCCGGATGCAAAGGTGTTGTACATAAAGCGGTTCAAGAAGCCTCATCTCAAGGATGTGCTTAGCGCCCGCCACAACTTCGGAAGGCTCACCTCGCAGGCGGAGGTCGAATGGGGCAACGCAAATCTGCTCCTTCAAAACGGTATCGATACATACAAGCCGGCCTGTATGGGCGAGCGAACAATTTGCGGCTTCGAGAGCAAGTCCTTCATCATAACGGAGCAGTTGAAATCGACGTGCCTGCTGGATTTCGTTATAACCAAATGGCATACGCTCGAACGGGCCCGGCAAGACAGAATAGTAATCGCGATGGCACAATTGGCCCGCAGAGCACACCAGGTGAATATATCTCTACAGGATTTGTATATCTGGCACATTTTTATCGATGAAGACAGCCTCGAAGATGATTGCCGTATGAGCGTTATTGATCTGCATCGAATGCTGCGAAACATAGAGAATCCGAACAAGAAAATAATGGATATGGCCGCTTTGTATTGGAGCTTGTCGAGCGATTACTTCGACGACGGACATAAGGATCTGCTGGTGGCCACATATACCGATGAGGGCTGGGCGGGGGGCAAGGAAGAGATACTTGAGAAGATCCGAAAACGGGAAAAGGTCCTGGATAGCCGGCGAATCCTGCGGAATCATTATGAAAAGGCTAAGACTGGATTAGCCTGATTATCTCTTCGAGGCCGTTGGGCGCTTCTATGGGCGCGTTGCTGAATTGGCCCTGTTTTTCCTTGTCGTAGTTGACGGTTAGGTTTGGGTCTTCCATGGGATGGCCTGTCAGTACGCAGCCGACTGTCTGGTCGGCGGTGATGGAGAAAGATGTGCCTGCTCGCACTGTTCGGATTGTTTTGCGGCCTTGCATTTCTTGTAAAAGGTTTTGTGGCCTTTGCCGTGGCGGCCGTAGCCATAGTGCCGTTCCTATTCTGGCAGCGTCGGGTGACGCAGCTGCTCGAAATTATATGGCTGCCAATCATAACGGCGGCCCTGGTGGCGCTGCCCTGGTCTCTGCTTATTTATGCCGGGGAAAAGGAGTTCTGGCGCTACTTCTTCTGGACCGAAAATATTCAGCTATTCCTGTCGCCAAGCAGCGCCGAGCATCCCGAAGCATTCTGGTTCTTCATTCCATGCCTTTTGGTGGGGGCATTTCCGTGGGTACTGTTGCTGCCGTCTGTCATTGCCGGCCTGAAAAAGACATCTTTCAGAACGCCCTTAATAAGGTATTCTCTTTGCTGGTTCCTGTTTCCCTTCATTTTCTTCTCGGCTTCGCGCGGCAAGCTCAGCACCTATATACTGCCGTGTTTCCCACCCCTTGCCATTCTCGTAAGCGCGGCTTTGATGAGACATTTTGCCGACGTTAAGAAGAAGGTCTTGGCGCCGCCTGCTTATCTCATTGCGGCGATTATGGCAGCCCTTGCCATCGCCATAATTCTGAACCGGGCAATAATGACTAAGTCGCCCCTCTATAGCAGGCATGAGACCTGGAAAGCCGTCATCGCACTGGCCGGACTCCTCGGCTATGCGGTTGTCCTCATCGCATTCTGTACGTGTAATGCCGGGGATTATCGAAAGCAGATACTGTATTTCGCCGCCGGCACGGCAATCTTCATGTTCTGTGGACAATTCGCAGTGCCGCACCGGCTGGTAGAAAAAAAGGTGCCGACGCAATTCCTCGAGCGGCATAAAGCGAGGATCGCCCCGGAAGATATTCTCATTTCCGACAACTATTTCGCTTCTGCGGTCTGCTGGGCTTATAAGCGTAATGATGTTTTCATCGTCGGCAGACCTGGGGAGTTCGAATACGGCCTGCGATATGACGACTCCAAGCACCGCATGCTCGATCCCAATAACCTCAGTGAACCCGGCATGACCGCCCCCCTCAACGCACGCATAACCCTAATTACGCTCACAAGACGATATGTCGAATATCGGCATAAGCTTCCCAAGCCGGTCTATGAGAACGTCGGCGACTATTTCACTCTTGCTGAGTTCAGCCCCACTCGTATAGAAGGCGACCTCCCTCAACCACACGAAGTGCTGAGCTGCGCAACCATGTAATGCTTCAGACGGAATTGGACATTTCCTGAATTTGAGTTAGAATGTGAATGTGTATCATAGGTAGTGTAATATATGCTTGACGGGTGGTGCAACGAAAAGGAGCCGAAAATGAAGAGAATAGTAATCGTGCTACCACTGGCCGTGATGCTTTGCTCGTGCGGATCGCCAAAAAAGAAGCACATCGGCACATGGCAGGCAACCGGAATCACCGAGAGCGGGTACGCTGTGAAGTTCGCCCGCAGAGACAAGGCTGAGGTAACAACGCCCGATGGGATATATCCGGGCCGGTACATTATCGACTACTCTAAGGAGCCTGTTCGGCTGGATGTTACGTGGGACGGCAAGACCGTGAAGTGCATCCTGGAGTTCATCGATAGGGATACGTTCAAGATTATCGGCCAGAGCGACCCGGGTAAGCTTCGGCCGCTTGCTTTTGAGCCGGCTGAAGACGTTGTAGTCTTCAAGAAGATCAAGAGAAGCAAGGAAAAAAAGTAGCCTTCTCAAGAGTCTCAACAGTAAACCAGACAATCCTTGGCACCACACCCAGCCGAGGGCACGTAAACCCTGCAAATCACTGATGTTAAGTGAAATTTACAAAAACACCACTTTTACCGGACTTTTCCCTTGACATACTGCATCAAATCCGTTATATAGGACAGTTGAAACGTGTGGTGAAAAGAATGTGAGGGCGTTCCTGCGTTCTTTCGCCGCACAGGCGGCTTTGCGTCATTGCCGGCTCATGAATGTGTGATGCTTTATGTCAAGCCGCCTTAACTTTTGTGAACTTTCCATGGATGGAGGTTTGATTGGGGCTGCTGGGTCAAACCAGCAGTCCCTCTTTTATTTGAGGCCCATCTTGGCTTCGGTCTTTGGGCAATCGCCAAACAATCCATTCACCGGGTCGAAAGGGATCGGCTTCTTCTTCAAGTATGTGGACAGAATGATCAGGTCATCGGTGTAGGTGTTGACTATCGGCTCGGCACGGTAAGTAAGCAGCTTGGCAGTGCAGTTATGGAGATTGGGCCGGCTGGGCTAGCTCCAGGTAATCGCAGAGAATTCCAAAGTTGCGAACGAATGTCTCGCAGGTGATCATCTCTTTTGTGATCCATCGGCCTTTCCTGTCAAGGGCTGCAATGGCTTTCCCGGCGGAAAGAGCGGCCTTTCTGAGACGCTCCGCTCGCAGCGCAGCAGAAGGTTCTTCCTGCTGCTCGGCCGGATAGGCCTCGGCGCCGATTGACTTGACCTGATGATAGTAGCTTGTAGCGTTGCCTATTCCATACTCACCTCGCCAGCCGTAGCTGGACCGCTCCTTCAGGCTGACCTTCTCGTAATCGTAGTGGACCTTATTGCCGTCTTCTCTGTCACCGTAAATAGGCCTGTTGCTGCCGACTTCGTAAAGTCTCGCCCAGAGATTGTCGCCGATCTTGGACTCGTTGAGCCATTCGATCGCTGCGGGAATGGGCGCGAGGTACTTAGCGTCTTTTGTGTAGAGATAGAGTTGGACGAGCGTGTGTATATTGCGGGCAGTTACTGCGGAACACACCCCCGGCGGCTCGAATGACCTTGCCCAGGCCGGCTTCATGTCGTGGCTGTACTGCTGTGCCCAGCCGGCCTGAGGCTCGGGTAACTGCGATGCGATGATAAAGTCGCCGCCGCGCCGCGCAGAAACAAGATATTCGTCATTGCCGTACGCTTTGTGCGCGTTGAGTATTACGTCTATGCAATCGTTGATAGCGTTGTCGTTGAAGGTATAGTAATCGTAATAACCGCCGCGCAACGGATACCACTGGGGCCACGCGCCATTGACGAACTGGCTCTTCAGCATAAATGCAATGCCTAATTCGACCCCTTCTGTCAGCCATGCCTCGTTAATTGCCGTATCGGCCTCGATCAAAAACTTCAACGCGCCCTGCGTTATATTGTCGTCGAAGGTGCATCGGCCTTGCTTGCGAATCGGGGTGGTTGCGTTGGGATTCAGGTGGGCGACGTCGGCGCGATGGTCCCAGCCTCCGATTTGCCTTTGGCCCCAAACGAGTGCTCTGGCGACATCTCGGGCGGCATCGAGGTAGTAGTTATCGCCGGTGACCCGCCATGCCTGCAGGTAGCACTGTCCGGCGGTGGGCGTCCCAGGCGGCTGTACCCATATCTCGCTCGGCCCGGCTTTTTCATAGACGGCTTCGCCGTAGCGCTCTTGAAGATCGAGCGAATAGATGCCGACGTAACCGCCGTTGGTGGAAATCGAGCGAAAGTAGCTCGCCGCCTTCTTCATCGCTGCTTTCGCCTCGTCCACAAGACCATCCGAAGCCGCCACAACATCAGGCCGGCCGGCAAACGCGACAAGGACCGCATAAAACACAAATCTTCTCATAGCAAATTGCCCTCGAATCAACAACAAGACTCACATCAGTATTTCACACTAATCAGCCTCGTAAGGCAAGCCTGGTCTTGGCTGAATCCTCTTCTTGCTTCGGCCAAGGCGCCCCTGATGGAATCGAATTGACTGCACCGCATCCGATGTCTATGATTCGGGCCTGTTGGCAACGGATTTGGGCATCAAACATCGAGGATTGAAAATGCTTGTCGGGGTAATGACGGCACAACTGCACATGCACGGAATAACCTCGCTCAAGGCAAAGAGAAGCATCGTCAAGGGCCTTATCGGCAGGCTCAAGAGCAGATTCAATATCTCGGTCTCGGAAGTTGACGATCAGGACGTCAAGACCAGTGCCGTTATCGGCATCGCGATAGTCTGCAACGATAGGACGTTCATAGACAAGCAGTTCGACAGCATTATCAACTTCATGCGAAACGACGGACGCTTCTACCTCGGTCGGGTCGAAAGAGAGATATTCTCATAACCGCGTATTGCCTCTTCGATGTCGTCGCAGGCCCATCGGACAGGCGAGACCCGGGATTCACTTCGTGCGCTCGTTCAGAACAGGTCTCTGATGTCATAGACGCGGGTCTGCCACTTCTCCTTGAGCGAGTCTTTTGTGGCTACGGTGATTACCCCGGCGTCGATTATGTAGCCAAGCTGCCCGGGATTGCCGGCGACGGCCATCAGCAAGGACTTCAAGGCCACGCCGAGCGGCACGCCCGATATCCCGTCCATGCCTATTGTGGTGTCTTGGTCTATCGCTGCGTTGTCGTATAGGTCCTTCCAGAAAACAATCAATCGCATGGGTGGGTTAACGGAGTTCTTCACGTCATCTATAGCCTGCCCGAAGGTGGTATCCCGCGCCCAGTGTGAGAAATCGACGGACGTCCGGAGTTGTGCATCGAGCGAGTCGGCGGTCTTTCTCGCCTGCGGGACGACAGCCTTCATCGGCTTCACGAAGCCGAGCGATTCGAGTACCTTGCGAATCCGCCGGTCGCCCCGCGCGTCCTGAGCAGCTTTAACAAGCGCGGGCCGAATTTGGAGCGAATTCTTTGAACCTAAGAAGCCGGGTGAAATGCCGACGTAGATGATAGGGGTCTTGGGCATGTATGAAGAGCCGGCCGACCAGAACGCGCCGAGATAACATCGCTCGCCGTCGGCGATGACTAAAAACGGTATCCCCCAAACGCCTGGACTCGGCAGCCGCTCTTTGACTCCAGGTGCCAGCTTCATAATGTGCCGGTCCCAGTCGTATTCGAGCAGATCCTTCTCGGTGATTATTGGTTCCGGGGCGAGATGAAGCTGATCGAGCAGGTTCGGATCGGGATTGCCCGTATCGATATCGTCCGCCACAAGGTAAACCGCAAAGCGACATTTGTCCTTTGCAGGCTTAGGCTCGAACATTTTGAGCCGCTTCCAGGGTTTGCCTTCAAAAGGCCCATAAAAGGGGTTCCTACCCGGATGGCCCGGCTCAAGCGATACATAGTGCAGATTCCTGGCGGGTGCATAGTAAATAACGCCGTCGCACCAGTGCTCCGGGTGTCGCGCGACAACAATGTTCTTCCTGAGCCGGAGTATGTTCGGATCGCACGGGTCGTGTTCGTACAGGTCCGGCAGTTCAGCAAGGCTCTTGGTCTTTGGCGCACTATTTAGGTCGAGTCCGCAGAACTCAAGCTTCTTTTTGGGGGGAAATCTGCGACCCCTGAACTCTTTCAAGACCCCACGAGCCGCATCAAGCCCGCCGGATGCGCCGCCTTTGGCCTGGGGTGCCGCTGAAGCCGGCTCAGCGCCGGTGAGCAGCAGAGCCGCCAGCACCAGCACAAACTCGGTTGACCGCCGCTTTTCCATAACTGCCTGCCAATCTGTCCCGGCTTTAGCAGAGCGACTTGGACTCTTAGTTGAGTCGCCCGTCAGTCCATAGAATCGCCTGCGAAAGCAGCTTTCTGAAGCTCGGGTTGGCGTATGCCTGGCCGTCGTGGCCGAGCATGATGCCGCAAACTCTGGCCTTATTGTACTTGCTGACCCACGCGACGGTCTTGTCGCAATCCGGATGATCAGCGGTCAGCAGGACGTGATTATCCTTCTCGAAGCCGCAGAACTTGTAGCCCTCATCGTGTATCTTGAAATCTTCCAGGCCGCGAGTGATCGGGTGCGATTTGTCGGCTACCTTGATCTCCATATCGAGGTCGTGCTTGTACGTGCTGCCGGGGATCTCCTTGTCGCCTTCTTTCGTCGGCTTGATATAGTACCTCCCGCCGGCGATTTTTTTGAATTCGGGCCAGTCCTGAAATGCGCCCATATTGTGATGCAGTGCGACAAATCCTATCCCGCGGTCGAGCAGATTCTTGAAATTCTCCCGGCGCTTCTCGGAGATATTCTGCGTCATATTGTACATCACGATCACGTCGTAATCCCAGTTGCTTATATCTTCGAATATCTCGCTGTGGTCTTTCAGTTTGATCTCGGTGCACTGGATGTTCTTGTCCTTGAACGAATTGAGCATCTCCGTAAAAGGCTTTTGCTCGAAGTCGTGCCCACCGGTGAGTACGGCGACTTTGAGCGTGCCGGTCCGTCGCGGCGGCAGGGGCTTGACCTTCACGCTCCTATAATAGACGACGCTCTTGGGGTCGTGGCCCTGCAGGGCGAATGTGCCGCTGGACAGTTTCCTGCCCGGGAACTGCGGATGCTTGTATCCGGGCGGCTCGGTCCATTCGCACGTCGTCTTGCCGTTGACTTTGATTGTGACGTCGTTGCC
>JAFGTU010000044.1 GCA_016933985.1 Sedimentisphaerales bacterium
CCGAACGGCGGCATTATTAATATGGGCGCCTACGGCGGCACTGAAAACACGAGCAAATCCCCTCGTAATTAATTCTCCAGGACAATTAAAATGATTTTTAACTTGACTTTGCAGGTTCAGACTATTAGTATAATGATGGCATTTCACGTGTATACAGGTGTTTGTCCGAGGAGTGAAGGTATCGTGCCCCGACTTGCAGACGCGGCCCTCATACACGTAGGAAAGTACGTAATGATTGAGCGTGAAAGGATGAGAGAATGTGCGAGAAAAATTCTAACAGAAACCGGTTGATGGTATGGGCCGGATTTATGGCTGCAATAACGGTTATAGCTGCTATAGGTACCGAAACATTGCCTGCAAGTCCATCGCTAAAGGCCGAGGCTATCAGCACCGCCGCCGAAAAAGCATCGAAGCCAATGGCCCGCCCGAAACAGACCTATGCGCCGGGTGAAGTAATCGTTAAGCTCAGAGACAGACAAACGAACGGCATCGGTTTACATTCAGTGCAGGATGCGACTGAACACCAAGCCGCCCTGCTTCGCCTGCAGGCCAGCTACGGGCTCTCTTATGAAGGCCCCGTATTCGGCGGCGCACATCAACGGCTGAAGTACGAAGATACTTCCCGGAAACAAGCGCCCGGCAAGATCGGCATTTTATCTTCTGTCAGGCCAAAGGCGACCGCCCGGTCGTCGACGGCTCCCGAGCTGCTTCGATTCTATCTGCTCAGGACCGACCGGGATGCTCTAAGAGTATGCGCAGAGCTAAAGGGCGATCCTGACGTGGAGTATGCGCAGCCCAACTATATCTATGAGCGCTGCGGCGACCCGAATGACCCGGAATTTGCCGATCAGTATGCACATCAACTGATCCAGATGTCCGAGGCCTGGGACATCTCGACCGGCAGTCACGATATAGTGGTCGCCGTGCTGGATACCGGCGTTGATGTCAATCACCCCGACTTGAAGAACAACATCTGGGTCAATGAAGGCGAAATTCCCAATAACGAAATAGATGACGACAACAATGGATATATAGACGATGTTTTCGGCTGGAACTTCGAGGCCGACAGCAACGACATCATTCCTGAATTTGGCTGGTACGGTGTCGAGGGACACGGTACGAACGTTTCCGGTGTAATCGCCGGAGTGGGCAACAACGGCATAGGCGTCTGCGGCGTAAACTGGCAAAGCAGTATAATGGCTTTGAGATTAAGCATTTATATGACTTCCGCCGAGGTAGCCGAAGCCTTGGAATATGCCGCGTCCAACGGCGCGCATATTGCGAACATGAGTTTCGGCGCAGATGAATTCGGCCCGGACGGCGACCCGGCAGTCATGGCAGCAATCGACAATGCTTTCGCACATGGTGTTTTACTCGTAGCCAGTGCCGGTAACGACGACAATACAAAACCGCTCTATCCGGCTGCTTATTACAACGTCATGGCGGTCTCCTCGACCAATGGCGAAGACATGAAGACCGGCCACAGCAGTTTTGGGTACTGGGTCGATATCGCCGCACCCGGAACTGATATTGTCACGACCGATCTCGGCAACGAATACATTGCCACGGCGGGAACTTCATTCTCAGGGCCTTATGTCGCTGCGGTCGGAGCACTGGTTCTTGCTCACAAGCCGGAACTGACACACATAGAGGTCAGAGCCATCCTGGAAAACACTACCGATCCTGTATATTACGGGGACCTTGATCCAGATTACGGCTACGTCGGCACCGGGCGGGTAAACGCCTACCTTGCCCTGCTGGAGTCCGACAAAAGGCATCCTTTGGGAGAAATAGTAGAACCGAGACCGCAGCAAACATTTACGCCTGACGGTAATGACATTCCGATGGTCTTGTTCGTGCACGGCGATTCCTATCAACTTCAGTATCGAAGCTTCGGACAGGATGAGTGGAGCCTGTTAAATCGCGGCAGCTCTCCCACCGACCCTAACGGTTTCGTTAATCTGATGTTTCCAAATCCCGGGGCCGGAGCATTCGAGCTGCGTCTCAACGTGACAACGGACGGCGCAGTCCACACGGACTGCAAGATATTCGGCATTGAACTCGGAGCAGAGATGGCTCCCTGGCCGATGCCGGAGATACCTGAAGATCCAGAAGAGTGGCAGGATGAGTATTACATTGGTAGTCCGTTATGTCTCGATGTTGATGGAGACGGAAGAAACGAGATAATTGAAGCGTCAATAAATACGGACAACTACGATGGCTATATAAGCATCTGGAATGATGATGGAACCGCACTTGACGGCTGGCCCGCTTCAATTGGATACCTTAATGCCTCGGGCCTGGCGGTAGGTGACATTGACGGCGACGGTGATTATGAGATCGTCGTGGTGGACGATTACAGCGTTATGGCCACCGCCCTGCACGCCGAGAGCGGCGAAATAGTGGATGGCGAATGGCCGATTGATGTCGGCGACTACTGGTACGCCTATATAATCGGCAGTCCTGTTCTCGCAGACCTGGACGGCGACGGAGACAGCGAGATTATTGTCGCCCTCGATGAAGAATCCAGAGACAGCGACGGCCTGTTTGCCATCCAGGGAGATGGGACATATCTCTGGCAGCGGCGATATACCACAGAGGGCCCGATAAGCGTTGCCGATTTCGAAGGCGACGGCAACGTTGAGATCGCCCTTTGCGGGTACGGCCCCGGCATAACGCGTGTATATACGTTCATACTCGACAATCAAGGCCAGCAGATTAAAAGATGGAGAGGCGGCGGCAAGAAGGGAACCGCCATCGCAGACCTGGATGCCGACGGTGAGCAGGAGCTGGTGTTCTGCACAGAAGACAGCGTTACGGCGGTCCACATTGATGGCAGCACTCTCTGGTCGACCACGGTGCGCGGGCCGTTCGGTGATGAAGGCGCCATGAGTGTCGGAGACGTTGACGGCGACGGCTTCAGCGAAGTCTATGTCAACACCTATGTCGAGGAAGACGGCTTCGCATACAGCCTCGTTTACGCTTTCGACCACGAAGGGAATGAATTGACCGGCGCCGGTTTTCCCAAAACGCTCATGGGCGATCCATGGGACTGCACTCCTTTGATCGGCGACGTGGACGGTGACGGGCAGAAGGAATTAGTCGTCGGTTCGGCAGCAGCGCCGCTCATGGCCTGGGAGGCCGACGGCTCGGTCACAAAGGGATTTCCAATGTTAAATCTTTCCGCTGACTATTACACGACCCCGGCCCTGGCAGACCTCGACCGGGACGGCGACCTTGAGTTGATGATTAGCGGTTATGATTATCAATTTCATGTTATAGACCTGCCGGGTGCATACGATCCCACGCTGACCGATTGGGGTATGGCCAGGCGTGATCCTCAAAACTCGGGATGGGTTTTTCCGACGCCAATGTTGGATCCGATATCGGTGCCGGACCAAATCGAACCGGGCCGGATAATCGAATTCCAGTTGACCACCTCGAATCCCATGAATCGGCAAATTTGGCTCTCAGTAGGTAATTTGCCCGAAGGGGCTTATTATATTGAAGATACACAAACTGTCGTATGGAAACCAACGGCAGACCAGGCGCCGTACACGTACACGTTCTCCTTCCTCGTGACAGACGGAATAAGACAGCAAAGCCAGAGTGCATCGGTCACCGTTGTTCAAAGCGCAATCTACTGGGCTGATATGGAAACCGATCCGAACTGGCTGCTCGACGCCGGCTGGGCATGGGGCGAGCCGGCAGGTTCCGGCTCGTGGAACGGTGACCCGAATTCAGGTTACACCGGCGAGAACGTAATCGGATTTGAACTCGAAGGCGATTATGCCGACAATATGGCAGAAACGCTCTACGCCACAACCGGCCTGATTAACTGCGAGGGATACAAAAATATCAGGCTGAGCTTCCAACGGTGGCTTGGAGTCGAGTCGCCGTATGACTATGCCGATGTTCAGGTATCCAATGACGGCACGAACTGGGTTGACCTGTGGACGACGAGTATCTACCACATCTCAGACAACGCCTGGCAATCAGTGGACTATGCTGTTCCGCCGTCAATCGGTGATGGTCAGCCGACGCTTTACTTCCGCTGGGGTATCGGCCCGACAGATGATTCGGTAACCTATCCCGGCTGGAACATAGACGACGTCCGCATCACTGGCGAACCCTTTTGATTTTCGATTTTCGAGTTATGATTTACGATTGAAATCGTAATTCGGTAATCATAAATCGTAAATCAATAAGTCAGAAGGAGAAAAACATGAGAATAGCTGTAGGGTGGGCACTGCCTACCAATCTTGACTGTCGTCAGGCAAGTATCGAAAATGGTGTGCGGTGCACACCCTACTTCCTGCTGTGTGCGGTTGTTATTTTCACTGCTATATGGGGAACCGGTTGCACAGTTGGAGCCTCGAATTCATCGCAGACTTATGATGTAGTAGTTTACGGCGGCACTTCCGCTGCTGTGGCGGCTGCTGTCC
>JAFGTU010000341.1 GCA_016933985.1 Sedimentisphaerales bacterium
GTGATGTACTCCAACGCCTCGGCCAGATAAAAATCTTCGAGCGTGTCGTAGAATAGCACATTGAAGCCCTCTCTGCACATGGCCGCCATATCCTCAGCCCTGAGCTTGGCCGCATCGTTAAGAATCTCATCGTCGAGCGTCGTATAGTCCCACCACTGCGGCGCCAGCATACTTGTCTTCCTTGCCATTTCTGCTCTCCTTAAATGATACGAACCAAGTCGCCCAATTCCGATTTTAATATATTGTCCTGCGGATATGCGTGCCCCAAATGCTGGCGGAAACCCTCCCCGTATTGTGCGCCGATGCGCCCGCCCCTTATCGCGGAAAATTCCTTCATCATCATAACGTAGTTGTCCATCCGGTGATGCTTCATAAGCCAGTTCCGCTGGCTCTCGTGGCAGCAGAGCATCCGCTCCTTCATATCCATCGCGGCGGTGATATCGACAATGAAGCTCGGCTCTATCGCCCGCCCGAAATTGTCTTTGCCCTCGACGGGGTCCATGTAATACAGATAGGGCACAGGCTCGAAGGGCTCGGCCCCGGGCGTCTCGACGTTGACCACCCCGCAAGCGAAACACGCGGTCTGCGCCAGCCGCGAAGCCGTCTCGTGGTCCACCATGTAGTCCGTCGGGCTCAGAGTTATCACCACTGTCGGACGGACCTTGCGAACCAGTTCGATGGCCTTTAGCAAAGTCTGGTGGTCGTACATTATGAAGATATCGCCGGATTCAAGGCAGTGGTACTTCCCGCCCAGCAGGCCGACGGCCTTGGCGGCCTCGGCCTTGCGAATCCTGCTAATCTCCTCCCGGCTGTACTCTACAGTCCCGCAATCCCCTGGCGCCATCGTGGAGATATGCACATCCCAACCCCTCTGGCGAAGAAGCGCCAAAGTCCCCGCACACATAAACTCCGCATCATCCGGATGAGCGCCAAAGCTCAATACTGTTTTTCTACCCGACATATCGATCCTGACCAAAAAATCTCTAAACTATCATTACGGCTTGGGCGGATCCGCCTGTCTTTCTTTGAGTATTGCCGCAGCGTGGCGGGCGTAGTGACCTCGCAGGTCGCGTGCATACTCTTTCAGAATCTTTTCGCCGAGTCCCTCGTAGTCGCCGCAGCGATACAGTGCCCGCGCCAGGAAAAGCTCCTTTAGCGACGCGTTCCTGGTCGTCGTATCCGAGGCATCAGCGGGCGTCTCTTTTCTTGCCTTATCGATATCCGTGAAGGCATGGCCCATGATGCCCGGCTTCTGCAGCGACTCGGCCAACGGCTTTGCCGCCGCAGGATTTCCAATCGCCTCGAGAGCCAGCGCCACCGCCCGGCAGTGCGAAAACTCGCTCTCGGAATCGAGCGCCTGCACTTTCTCAAGGATCGGCTCCAAGGCGTTCTCGCTCTTTGTGCGTCCCAAGGCGACAATCAGGCTGTCCAAATAGCTCAGGCTCATGCCGAATTGCCCCATCCCCGTATAGTGCCAGCCCTTGTCCCACTGGGCCGCTTCGACGGCTTTTTCCAGCGTTTCGGCGCCCACAACGTCCCCGTGCATGCCCAGGATATGGGCATAGACCAGCTTGGCCTTCTCATCCGTTGATTCGCCGTAGGCCCTCTTGACCAGCGGCATTGCCTCTTCAGGCTGGGCCAGGATTACTTCGAGGTTATTATAATCGTCGATGACATCTTCGACCGCACCAATGACGCGTTCAAGCGACAACGGGAAAGAATCCTTCTCACTCAGCACCGTCTCAGGCAGATTACCCTTCTCCACCAGATGCCTTTGAACGGCCTTGATGTCAACCTCGCGCAGCGACTTGCCCGTCTTGGCCGTGTCCGCCGCAATGAACCCCGCAGCGTAGCCCTGGTTCTGAATATCCGCCTGCATCCGTATCACCGGCATAGCGTCGCGGTGAGCGCTGATGCCCAGCCCGGTGACAAGGATGCCGTCCAGACCCTCGGGAAGCAGACAGCGATAGGGAACATTCACAAGCATCGATTCTCTGTCGGGCGGGCGAATCATGAACAAAGGATGAATGGTAAAACCATGCGTGTCGAAATTGCTCCTGGATATGACGATCGTGTCGCCGTAAGTGCGGTCCAACGAAATGTCCATCGGCGACATCGTGAAATCGCCGACGATTCGACGCCGCTCACGCGTATCGACAAGCTGGCCGAGGTCGAAGGCATCCTGGTATTTGTCCTTGGCCGTCACAAACGCCCGCCAAACGTCGATAACGTCGCCGTCATCGACAAACGTCCAATCCGTATTGGTGTACCCCGCGCCCATCCCGCGCGGAGGCAGCCCCGCCCCCTGCACCGCGACACTGGAGCCATCGGTATAGACGCAGGAGGCCCCCGCCGATGCCGCAATATCCGCGTTGCCCGTAGAATCAATCACGACCTTGGCAAGCACAACGCCCCGGCCATCGTCCGTCGCGACAACCGCACCCTTAACCTTGCCGTCCTCGACAAACGCCCCGCATCCGATGGCCCCGAACCAGATATCCGCCCCCGCTTTGCGCAGCTCCCGGCGATACCATTCCTTCTTCAACTCCGGATTCCACGCAGGGCTGGTATTCTCCCCGTGAGAGGAAATATCCGCAACCCCCTGATCAACCTCCGCGGTAAAACCCTTGATATACCCGTAGTAATATTTGCTGATATAACCCATTGTACCCACGCCGCCTAAGCCGTGAAGATACTCGACCACCAGCGTTTTGGCCCCCTGCCTGGCCGCCGAAATACCCGCAGGCGCGCCGCCAGTCCCGCCACCGATCACGACAACGTCGTACTCGCCCAGAACCGGCACGCCCTGACCCGGAGCTTCAACAAAACCAAGCTCGCCCTGCCTGCCGCGTAAGCCGCTCAAGTCCTCTCGAATATCGCCTAAATTCGTGGACGCCACCCACCGGCTCGCCACTCTTGCCGTATTGACTTCGCCAATGAGTTTGGCTTGAGCAGCCGCCGCGGCCCCGATTCGAGCGCCGATATCCATATACTCAACCGGTCGAAGCAGCTTCTCCGCCGCCTTGCGAGACACGCCCGCGCAGCCGCCAAGCACATACAACCGCTTGAACCCGACTGGCCTGAACACGGCAGGGTTGACCCATCTGGCCCCCGGCCAGCGACCGCCAAGGCTTACCTTTGTCCTGATCGGATCGGGCGGAACCTCGAACGGAACCTCCGATGCATCAAGACGCTCCGAATGCCACGTCTTATCCCTCGCAACCTGCTCGGCCCGCGCGAACGACGCAAAAGAGCCGTCTTCCATTGGTATCGTAAGGCGGTACTCATACGCCGCACGCGCGGCGCCGCTTCCCGCCCAAATCCCGGGCGAATTCTCAACCCCCTCCACCTCTGGGCCCGTCTGCATCTGCCCGCCGATCGTAACGTACTTGAACTGCCGCGGACCCGATGGATAAGGAGGAAATGCCGCACCTGCTATCCTCGCCACGCTCGCCCGATGCGTCGCATCGATTACCACCTTCGCCTTGACCGCCTGCCGACCCGATCGATTAGCCATTACGATACCGGCTACGTTGCCTTGCCCATCGACAAGCACATCGGTGACATAGCAGCCATACAAAAACTCCACGCCCGCATCGAGCAGCGCCGCATCGAACGTCCGCTTGACGTGCATCGGCGTCGGAGGCGTGCGAGAGGCTTTGGAAACCTCCCCGGCAGCCTGCCTGCCCTCAATGATAATCTCCCCGAGCAGCACCCGACCGGCATCCTCGCTCTTCTTGATAAGAAGCCGGATATATCGGGCCTCGGCGCTTACAGGCGCCGAAAGCTCAATCGGCCCCCACGGCTCATTAAGAGATTCGCCCGCCCGTTCGTTCTTGATCGTCGCGACTTCTCTCCACTGCTCTTTGTCATCGCTCAGAGATATTGATACCTCGGCTACTTCAAAATTATCGCTCGCCCCCGGGTTGCGACGCTGATAAGTCATTAAATGGATCTTGTCGAACTGCCGAGCCCGCCCCAAATCCACCGTGATTCCAACATCCCCATCGTACTGAACGCTCTGGCTGCTCGCACTGCCCCACTTGCCGTCGTTAAGCACAGAAGGCGCAGCCGTGTCTTTGTGCACGCCCGCCGAAGCAATGTCCGTTTGATACGTGAAGAGTATCGAGTTGCGCATAAGCTGCGCCGAGGCCGACTCGGCAAAAACCGCCTTGGCAAGCCGGGATTTCGGCACCTCACCGGGCTCAAGCCACAACCGGTATGTCCCGCAGAGGTCCGCACCAAGATAAGGCTGCTGAGCGGCCAGAAACACCTTTGCGCCCTTCTCCGCGGCCTTAACAGCCGCCGCAACACCGCCGGACGTCCCCCCGACGACAACAACATCAACGTTATAAGCAACCGGAATTCGCCGGGCTGACGCGCAGATTGTGTCTTTCGCTGCCGGACCGGCAAGACGCACCCGCCCAACCGTCCCCACATTAACTTGCTCCGGTTCCGTGCAGCCCGATTGCCCGATAAGCAAGAACGACAGCACCAAAACCGCCGTACACCAAAAGAATTTCTTCATCATTCTGTTTCCTTCACCTCTTATTGCAACGCTTCTTCAAAACTGCAGCACTCCTTACCAAGGCCCCTGCTTCGCCCGTCGCCCTGCCTGAAGACACGCCGCGGCGTAAAAGGCCTCAGTGTCCTCGTATTATCTTCACTATTCCACCTTTTGCAACAGCAATCCACGCCCGGCTTAAATCGCTCCGCCGACTGCAATTACTGAGGCTTGACCGCCGCCCCTTTTCCCCCTAAAATCGCCGACTATGCTCGACCGGACGCCAAAGAAGAAAAAGAAGAAACACAATCCCGTTAAGGATTATCTACTCTATATCCTCGTGCGGACGCTTTGCGTCGTCGTCCACGTGTTCAGCGTCGAGACGAATCTAAATACCGCCAGATTCTTCGGTCGGCTCCTCTGGAAATACTACCATCGAGGTCGAAATCGCACCCTCGATAATCTCAGGGCCAGTTTTCCGGAAAAGAGCGAAGATTGGATACAGCGAACAGGCAGAGAGAGCTTCCAGCAGCTTGCGATGTTTGCAATGGAAGTGGTCCTCGTCCCGCGTATTGTGCGAAAGCAGAACTGGCGCGACTATTCGCGGTACAAAGCCGTCGAACGCGTCAAGTGGCTCATGCAAGAGCGACGCGGCCTGCTCATGATCACCGCACACTACGGCAACTTTGAGATTATTGGCTACATCCTCGGCCTTTTTAACTTCAACATCTATAGCATCGCCCGCCCTCTCGACAACAAGTACCTCAGCAGATACCTCTACGGCCTTAGACAGCGGGTCGGGCAGAAGATAATCGACAAAAAGGGAGCCGCCAAACTGATGCCCAAAATCACATCAACCGGAGCGACCCTCTGTTTCATTGCCGATCAGGATGCCGGCAGAAAAGGCGTTTTCGTCGAATTCATGGGCCGAAAAGCGAGCACTTACAAGAGTATAGGACTGCTCGCAATCACTAATAACATCCCCATAGGCGTCGGATACAGCAGGAGAATTGGCAATCGATTCTTCTTCGAAATGGCTGTCAACCGAATAATCATGCCCCATGAATGGGCCGACAAAGAAGACCCCTTGACCTGGGTTACCCAGGAATACAGCAAGGCCATTGAGCAGTTTGTCCGCGAAGACCCCACCCAATACTGGTGGCTGCATCGCCGATGGAAGAGCCAGCCGAAAGCCAAAGCCCCGAAATCTTAGCCCCTGCCCCGCGAAACCCTGGCGGGGCGCCGAGAAACCGCGTTTTCAGCACTGAAAGGAGCCTGTGGGAACCCCGAATAGTGTACATTCGGTTAGCTCACAGCGGCATAACACTTCAACGCAACTTAAGTGAACAGCCGAAATCTGAGCCCGGAAGAAGATTTCTTCTTGAAACTATGACGGCTGACCTGTTATACTAAGTGTTAATAGGTGGTGGTTGCTTTTCAGATGTAGGAGGACGCAAACAACCTCAGACACTAAAAGCCCCGTTGACAAAGCAGTGGAAAATCGTCTCGCTAATGCGAATTCATTATCGGGCGTTTTTCCTCTTAGGACTTTTTTAGTCAGGCTCACGCGCCTGTCGAAAACAGGGTATGTTCAAATGTCTAATGAGCATCATTATGACTTTTCTCTTTGTCCCTCATTTTTGAAGGAAGACTACAATGTTTAAGAAAGCAGTCTTTATATTGTTGGCGTTCACGTTCGCCCTTGCGGCACCGGCACATGCTACAACAATCATGTGGATCTCGGATGCCTTCGACGATGATACTAACACCATTGTCGATGATAAGGGCTTCGTTGACCTGCTCAGAGCCAATGGCTACACGGTCGATTACAGAGGTGAGTCCATGAACACCTCCGCCCCGGACTACCGCTATTGGCGCGGGCTCAGCTCAGCAAAAATCGCCGAACTCAATGCCGCCGACTTGATCATCGTCAGCAGGTGCATCGACAGCGGCCAGTATGACGACGGGACCGAGCCTACCCAGTGGAACGGCATCACAGCACCTCTACTCTTGCAGCCGGCACACCTCTACAGGAGCGGCTCATCTATTCGATGGAGTTGGCTTAATACGACCAATACCACCAATACAACGGATAACCTGCTGGCCGTGCTGCCTGCGCACCCGATATTCAACGGGGTCACGCTTAGCCCTGCCAATGAGGTCAGCGTCGTCAACGTTACTACGAGCGTCGGCGACGGCACCGTGGACCCGACCAACAACTACACGCTCATTGGCGTCCGAGCCACCGCGGGCGCCGATGGCGTCTGGATAGCCTCTTGGGAACAGGGGGTCGAGTTCTTTCCCGGCTCTGGTCAATACGCGGGCGGACCGCGACTGTACCTTGCCTGCGGCGCACAGGAAACCGCTGGCAGTATTGGTCGTGGCCTATACAATCTCACCGCAGAGGGTCAGAAGATATACCTTAATGCAGTAGAGTATCTCCTCGCTTTCAACCGCAGGGCTTCTTCACCCACTCCTATGAATGGTGCGTCCGTACCGCCGGAAGATGAGGTCGAGGGCGGAGTGTATATGATTCTTAGATTCGAACCGGGAGACGGGGCAACGGCCCACACCGCTTATTTCAGCTCCAATCGTGACGACGTGGAAGGCCGCCTCGGCGATGTGAGCCTGGGATCACCGCCCTTTCCCCTCTATTTTCCCACAAGCTACTACGTCGGATTGAACGATGCGAATCTGCCCGCCTTTGCCCGCCAGCCCCTGCAAACAGGCGTGACTTACTACTGGGCGGTCGATGAGTCCGACGGCGTTGACACCTATCCTGGCTCGGTCTGGAGCTTTATCATCATACCGGAACATGCGTGGGATCCAACTCCGCCCGACGACGCGCAAAACGTGATCAGCGATCCGAACGTTACGCTTTCCTGGCGGCTCGGCTCGGCCGATACCACCGGAAAAAAAGTAAGCTACGACGTGTATTACGGCACCGATGAGGCTGCCGTCGCCGCGGCTACCACCCCGAATGCGCACGTACCGAACACTACGCTCAACATCGGACCGCTCAATGGTGATCAGGACTACTATTGGAAGGTCAACACAGTGCTCACCCCCCTAAACCCGCCATTTATTGATACCATTGTGGAAGGGCCCGTCTGGCACTTTAAGACGTTACTCTCGGTCTCAGAAATCGATCCAAATCTGGTCGCCTGGTGGAAGCTGGACGGCGGATTCGGCGACCTTGTCTTTGACTGGTCCGGTCACGCCAATCACGGAACGCGAATGGGAGACCCCCAGGATGTCCCCGGCCATGAGGACGGAGCATTCGACTTCGACGGCAACGACTACGTCGAGCTGCCTACAGGCATGGGCAGCTCCGGACGCGGCTCTGTAGTTATGTGGATTAAAACCGCTCAAACAGGCAGCGTAGGCATGATCTTCTACGCCACTTCGGAAAACGGCAACGGATACGGCACCCAGGATGAGTTCCACGTCGGCATTGAAGACACCGCACGACCTGATACGCCCGGCGGCGTCACATTCTTTATCATGGGTGATACCACCGAGATCGCGCTCAATTCGCGTGCCGTCAACGATGACGAATGGCACCATGTCGCTGCAACGTGGGACAGCCTCGGCAACGCCACGCTCTACACCGACGGTGATTCAATATCATCGCCTCACACTGCTAATATCTTTAACTTCAGCGCATATATCCGCCTCGGCAGGCCGGAGGCCAACGAGCGCTACTACAACGGCTTGCTGGACGATGTTCGGCTGTATGATATTGTACTCTCCGAAACAGACGTCAAGATATTGGCCGGGCGATTAGGCGCCTCAAGTCCCAACCCGGCCATCGGCGCAACCGGCGTCTCCAGGACGCCCA
>JAFGTU010000342.1 GCA_016933985.1 Sedimentisphaerales bacterium
AAGATGCTTCCGCCGATCATTGCATTTATTACGAACGGGTTCATGGCCACGGCCAGCAGACCGATGCAGAAGATGGCGTGCGCCGTGTCGCCAAGCATCGGTCGCAACTGGCTGGCGACGACGCCGATATCGTTTGCCGGTTCGCCGCGAAGAACGGCTGCAGAGGTCATCATAATGATGGCGCTAACGCCTGTAAGCACCACTACACCGGCGATAGAATCGCCGATGCCATGCGTGTAGTCTTTGATGGTCCAGCCTTTCTCGCGGACGAGGTTGCCCTGGTATAGCGCTCCGGCGACGGAGAAGGTCGTGCCCAGAAGCGAGGCGACGAGAATCATCGGGTCGGTGATTCCGGTCTGACTGCGAGTGGGAAAGCTAAGAGAAACCCCTTCCGGCAGGCCCGGTACCAGGCCCTTGAGGATCGACAGGAGATTGGGGCGGACGATGAGCAGATTGACGAGAAAGCATATCAAAATCAAGGCCACCATGAACTTCATGACTCGTTCGAGGGCCCGATAGACCTGCCTCAAAGTAAAGACCAGGAGGATGATGCCGGCGTTGAAGACAAGCAGGACACCAGTATTGATGAGATTTGCGGCCTGTTCGGACATCTCTTGCGGATTGCCGAATATTCGGGCAACTCCGAGTGTGTCGGCGGCGGCGATTACAGCGAGGTTGTTGGAGAATTGAAAGGCTGTGCAGGTCAGGCAGAGCGTTATGCCGACGATAGCGGCGGCGGGGCGGCCAAGGCGGTCGGCTACAAGTGTGCAGGGGCTGGCCCCGCCGACAACGCCGATGCGTGCGGCCGTGGTCATGTACGTGCCCATAAGAATCCCGGTCAGGAGAAGCAGCCACAGCAGCTCGTAGCCGTACCTGGCGCCTATATTCGAGCTAATCAACAGACTGCCCGGGCCGAATACCACGCAGGCGATAATCAAGGCCGGGCCAATACTACGCCACCAGGGCAGGGGACGTTCGGAATTGGCGGATTCGGACGGCTCAGACATTAGATAACCTCCTTGTTCATGTCTTTATTTCAGCTCGCTTATGTGATTTCGGGGACGACGAACGGTTCGCGGTAATTGCGGCTCAAGAACATGTTGGCCTCTTTTGAGAAATCCCCGACGAATATTTCCTTGTCCGGGTCCATCGTCAGGGCGGGGCCGAGTATTCTGGGCGTGGCGTTGAAATCGACCTGATTGGCCTTTAGGTGGTCCTCCATCCGGTCGAACGAATCGGCGAGGTCCTCATTGGCCTTGACCGCTTCAGCGATTTGGCCCGGCGGCATTATTTTGCCCAGGCGATACGAGATATTGCCCATGTGGCACAGTGCGGTGGAGAGGTAGCCGTCGAGAATTTCGGCGTTGAGGTCGCTTTTGTTTCGGCTTCGGACGGCCTTGATGAAGTTTGCGTGATGGCCGCTGCCTTCGGTCGTTTTGAACTGCTTGATCTTCTTGCCGTCGTTGTCATAGGCCCAGCCGCCGACGAAGTAGCCGCCTTCACATTGTACGACGGCTCCACCGCGGGTGCCGCGGAATTGGTCCATTGCGGGGTCGCCTTTTGCGCGAGGCAGGCCGCGGACCTCGAATATGATGGAGGCGGGCTTGTAGTCGCAGAGGACTATCTGGGTATTGGGGGTCTCGCCGTCGTCGATATAGCCGAAGCGTCCACCGATGCTCAGCACTCGGGGCGCTACCTTATCGGCGCCGATGAACCATCGGCAGACGTCGATGTAGTGAATGCCGTTGTTTCCGAAGTCTCCGTTTCCGGTGGGCCAGGCCCAGTGCCAGTCGTAATGCAGGCTCTTTCGCATCAGCGGCGTCATCGAGGCCGGGCCGCACCATAGATTGTAATCCACGGATTGTGGGATCGGCTGCGGGCCGTTCACCTTGCCGATGCTGCCTCGCTCGACATAGACTATTCCATGAACGACGCGGATTTTGCCGAGATTGCCCTGCTTAATGTATTCGACGGCCTCGGCCAGTCCCGTATCGCTTCGGCGCTGTGTGCCTGCCTGGACGATTCGATTGTACTTTCGGGCGGCGTTGACCATCTGGCGGCCTTCCCAGATATTATGGGAGACGGGCTTTTCGACATAGACATCCTTTCCCGCCTGGCAGGCCCAGATGGTTATCAGGGCGTGCCAGTGATTGGGCGCAGCGGTGATGACGACGTCGATGTCTTTATCTTCCAGGAGCTTGCGACAATCGACATAGGTATCAACTGTTTCGTTTCGCTCTTTGAATTTCTGCTCCTCGCGGTCGAGGAATTGCTTATCGGCATCGCATATCGCCACTACGCGGACACCGGGGATATTGCGAAACCAGTTGATGTGATTCGTGCCCTGGCTGCGAATACCGACGACCGCTGCGCAAATATCGTTATTCGCGCCGCGAACACGGGAGAAAGGCATGGCCAGCGACCCACCTGCGGCGAGGGCGGTAAGCGAACCCTTGAGAAAATCTCGGCGTGCAATACGTTTCATAGGCTTGCCTTTCCAAGTTTGGGCGTTCTGTGTCAAATGCCACACTACACTTGCGTGTTATGATACCAAAGCAGTAAGAGGATTCAAATGTGTTTTCGAGAACAATTGGGCGTGCAAGCAGATGTTTCCTGAAGGGGTTTATCGTTGTTCGAGGGGCGGATTGACAATCATATATGATGCCGATAGACTGGCATGTACAAGAACAATGCGAAACAATGCGAATTGAGAACGGAGCATGAGAAACATGAGTTCTAGCAGAATCAGGGCTATTCTTACGGTCGCTGCCTTTATTGTCGGTGCTGGTTTCAACGCGTGCGGGGCGGAGGATGCGCGTGTTGGCCCATCCGTGGATTTCGGTCACGGCGATTTGAAGGTTTCAGAGAATAAGAGGTTTATCGTTCATTCAGACGGCACGCCGTTCTTTTATCTTGGTGATACGGCTTGGGAATTATTCCATCGGCTGAGTAGCAATGAGGCGGATAAGTATCTGGAGAATCGGCGGCAGAAGGGTTTCACCGTTATCCAGGCGGTTGTTCTTGCGGAATTGGACGGCTTGAATACGCCGAATGCAAACGGCGACAGGCCGCTGCACAATAACGATCCGAAGAAACCGAGCGAGGCGTATTTCAAGCATGTCGATTACATCGTCGATGAGGCGCGGGAGAAGGGGATATATATCGGGATGCTTCCGACGTGGGGCGATAAGGTGACGAAGGCGTGGGGGAAGGGGCCTGTCGTGTTCACACCAAAAAATCCTGACGACGCCGAGTCTTACGGGAGGTTCTTAGGCAATCGCTTCAAGGATAGGCCCAATATCATCTGGATACTGGGCGGGGACCGTGTGGCCGACGGCGTTGAGAATGTGTGGCGGGCGATGGCTAAGGGGATAGAGCAGGGCGATAAGGGCAGACATCTCAAGACGTACCATCCACAGGGCGGGCGCTCGTCGGCGGAGTGGTTTCATGGAGACAAGTGGCTGGACTTCAATATGTTGCAGTCGGGGCACGATAGATTCGACAACGACAACTACAACAAGGTATCGGCGGACTACAATCGGCAACCGATGAAGCCCTGCTTGGACGGCGAGCCTCGGTATGAGGACCATCCGGTGAACTGGAAGCCGGAGAACGGGTGGTTCGGCGATTTCGATGTTCGGCAGGGGGCGTATTGGGCGGTGTTCGCGGGGGCGTTGGGGCATACTTACGGCTGCCATG
The DNA here is from genome assembly GCA_016933985.1 of Sedimentisphaerales bacterium. Taxonomy (GTDB): domain Bacteria; phylum Planctomycetota; class Phycisphaerae; order Sedimentisphaerales; family Anaerobacaceae; genus JAFGCD01. The sequence continues at coordinate 3,700 of JAFGTU010000342.1, forward strand.
ATATCTGGCAGATGTATGCGCCGGGTCGAACTGCGATTTCGTCGGCTCGCAACAACTGGTACGATGTTCTCGACCTGCCCGGGGCCTGGGATATGATGCATGTGCGGAATCTTATGGAGTCGCGTCCGTTTATTTCTCGCGTGCCGGACTCCGGCATAGGCGGACTGATTGCAGGTGATCCGGGCAGCGGAGCCGAGCATATTAGTGCGACAAGGGGGGAGGATTACGCATTTATATACCTGCCATACGGGCAGAACGTCAAAGCGGCCCTCGGCAAAATCTCCGGAACGAAGGTCAAGGCGTGGTGGTTTGACCCTCGCACGGGCGATTCTCAGTTAATCGGCGAGTTCGAGAACCAGGGGGCGCATGAATTCGACCCGCCGGGCGAGAAGGGGCGCGGCAACGACTGGGTGCTCGTTCTCGACGACGCAAGTAAGCAGTTCCCCAAGCCGGGATCGCGCTGAGACAGAGGCTACTCCACCTCTACGGTTTCGTCGAGTGGGATTTCGAGGCGTTTGAACCTCTCGGCCCGTGATTTTTCGTCGCCGAGGTTGATTTCGCGGGCGAGCCTTCCGACTGTTAAGGCGTGCTGGCGGGGGACGACTATTACGCCGTCGCCGTCTGCGACTATTACATCGCCGGGGAAGACCAGGACGCCTGCGCAGTTGATTGGGAAGTTGTATGATTCGGCGATGAGCCTGCTGGGGCGGACGCCGCGGGTGCTGTAGCCGTCTCGGCAATAGACGGCTATTCTCTTGGTTTTGATGATCTCATCGGTATCGCGTGCGCCGGCGTTGGTGATGACTCCGACGACTCCTTTCTCTGCCCAGCCGAGGCTGTTGTTAGAGCCGATGAATCCGCACTCGGCGATTCCTCCGGCGTCGATAACGGCCACGTCGCCGGGCCTGGCGGCTTTGAGCCATGCGTCGGGCGCTCTGCCGTATTGTTCGGATTTGAATTTCTTAAAGCCATCGAGGTCGGGGAATGAGTTCTGGCCGACGCGCACATCGGTGGGAACGTGGCGGACGGTGATTGCAAAGCCGACTATCCGGTGAGAGAACTTATCGACATCGCGCCACAGTGGGCGAATATCCCTGTGCATCAGGCCAATATCCTGCAGGCCGATGAGGTCCATGCCATCGAGGACGTCGGTGACTCGCAGGTCTTTATACAGTTCGAGAATTTCTTTTCGGGCCCGGTCGCTGTCGTAGAAGCTCTTGTTCTCCAGCAATCGGACACCCTGCGGCGCGGTTAGCTTTCGTTCGCTTACGGCTTCTTCGGCGTCGATAGCCAGGACGAACAGGATTGATGCGAGCAGAACCATTACGGCGGTGGTGGCGAGCTTTGATTTTAGTTCTATCAAGCGATACATGATAACCTCCTTGTCAAATATGCCTGTGTCTGTCAGTATCCGTGTTCTTGCGGGAACCTTAACCAAAGGCTTAATAATACAAGATTGTTGCCGTCTTTGCAGTCAAAAAACGGCACCGGAGCGGTGGATGTGGCGACAAAAATGCGGAATTTTGAAGGCGAACTGGTGCAACCGTCGAAAAATCTGTTAATATAACGGCGGCAGTGTGTATTTGACGGGCTTTTTGGGGAATTGGTTATGGCCAGGGCACTCAACCGGCGCAAATGTCAGGTGATGCTATTATTAGTATGGCTTTTCTTTGCGGGGGCGGTTTCTGCGGGGGGGCAGGGCGGTGAGCGTGATAGAGAAGGTTTCATAGCGATGGTGGAGATGGACTGGCGTGCTCAGGAGGTTAGGAAGAACCGGGAGGTGAGCAGTCCGGCGGCGGTTTATGATGCTTTGCAGCGTGGAGAACGGCTGCTGAGGGATCTTCAAAGGCTTGAGGGGATGGCCGAAAGCCCCCGATTTGACCGGGAATTGGAGTTGCTGAATCGGCTGCGGGCTAAAGCTGAAATGCTTGATCCGCTTGATAAGGAGGCGTGGTACGCTCTATACCTGGAGGTTCGGTCCATTGGACGAGAGGCGGCGTTTAAGAATCCACTTATTGCCTCGAAGCCGATAGTCTTTATGAAGCGTCGGCGTTTTATCTGCCAGATGCTGCACGAGTATATCGGCTACTATTACGATTACGGCGATATCTCCGGCGGCGGAGTGTATGTGCTTGACAGGCCCGGCTATTCGAGCGAGGTGCGCGATCTAATTAACGGACGGCTGCCTCGCGGCAATTACACGACTCTGGCATTGTCTTACGATGCTGGCACGATATACTTCGGCTTTTGCGAGCGTGCCGAGGAGAAGTACGATTTCTACTCGCCCGAGCGGCGTTGCTTCCACATTTATGCGATGGGTGCGGATGGGTCGAATCTGCAACAGCTTACGGATGGGCCGGATGATGATTTCGATCCGTGTCCTTTGCCTGACGGCGGGATTGCTTTTATGTCCACGCGGCGGGCAGGCTTTATCAGATGCAATAATCCCTGGGAGCCCTGCCCGACTCACACGCTGCACCGTATGGACGCATCCGGCGGGCCCGTTCAAACGCTGTCATGGCACGAGACAAGCGAGTGGCATCCCTGGGTTCTCAACGACGGGCGAATTGCATACTGCCGGTGGGACTATGTCGATCGCTCTGCGGCGAACTACCACGGGATATGGGTCAGCAATCCGGACGGGACGAACCCGTCGATACTGTTCGGGAACTACACCCGTCGCATCAACGCGTGCTTCGAACCGCGTTCGATACCGGGTTCGAGCCGGGTCTTATTTCTCGCCGGGGCGCACCACGCCAACGTGGGCGGTTCGCTGGTTGTCGTTGACCCGGCGCGGACGAAGCTCGACCCGGCCAGCGGGGGGGACGACTTCGATTCGGTAGAGGCTCTGACGCCGGAAGTGTGTTTTCCGGAGGCTCCGGACTGGCCCAAGAGCTATTTCCACAGCCCCTGGGCGCTCTCGGAAAATTATTTCCTTGTGGCGTTCAGCTTTGAACCGCTTCCCGGGATGGGTTCGGGGGTGAAGGCAGATAGCCGCACGGGACTGTACTATTTCGACAGATTCGGGAACCTGGAATTGCTTTACGAAGACAAGGATATCTCGTGCATGTATCCGATACCGTTGGTCGGGCGTGCCGTTCCGCCTGCGATTGCTTCGCTGGTGGATCCGAATCTTGGCGACGAGGGTGAGTTTGTTCTTGCGGACGTTCGCAGAAGTCACTTGCCTTTCCCGAAATCGAGGCAGATAAAGAGCCTGCGGATTTTCCAGGTCCTTCCGAAGAGCGAGAGTCACATTGCAAATCAGCCTCGGATAGGCCATGCAAATGCTGAGAGCGCGCGTATGATGCTCGGGACAGTTCCGGTCGAGCCGGACGGGTCGGCCTATTTCCGGGCCCCGGCGCGGAAGGCGCTGTATTTTCAGGCGGTTGATGAAGAAGGCAGAGCGGTTCAGAGCATGCGAAGCGTTACATATCTTCAGCCGGGTGAGCGGCGCAGTTGCGTGGGGTGTCATGAGCCTCGCGGGGCAACGCCGGCCGGTCGGCGGAGACTTCTGGCGACGCGGCGGCCCGCGTCAAAGATTGAGCCGGGGCCGGGAGGGACAATGCCGTTCAGCTATCCTCTGCTCGTGCAGGGCGTGCTCGATAAGAACTGCGTGAGGTGTCACGACGGCAGCGAAGGCGAGTGCAAAAGCCGGCTTGTTCTTTCGGGCGAGCCGGAGGAGACGTTCAGCAGATCTTACGAGAGCCTGCGGCCTTACATAAAATGGTATGAGTGGGGGGGCAGCAGCATCACACAAGAGGTGACAAAGCCCGGGCGCATCGGCGCCGATGAGAGTCCTTTGATGAAGGTGTTGGCGGACCAAACGCATAAGGAGCAGGTCGATCTCAGCGCAGAGGACCGGCAGCGACTGTATATCTGGCTCGACGGGAATGTCCCCTTTTACGGCACTTACGGCAAAGAGGAGCGGTTAGCACAAAAGGCAGGCAAGGCCGTCGCGCCGCCGATTCTGCAGTAGCACTCTGAACGGTCGGCGTTACGGAGCGTTAGAGATTGCCACGTAAGATTGTATGATTTTAATGAGATCGCTCTGGGTGTCATAAGCTTGTTTCGAAGAGAATTGTCAAACTGTGGAAGGGCCAGGTAATGAATCTGGATTTTACTTATTTTATGCCGGCCAGAATCATCTTCGGCTGGGGGAAGCTGGAAGAGCTTGGGACGACACGGCATCTTCCGGGAAGGAAGGCGCTTGTTGTCATCGGGGCATCCGGGGCGATGAGAAGGCAGGGGTATCTCGATAGAGTGGTCGGCCTGCTCGCGGGCAATGGAGTCGATTCGATTGTGTATGACAAGATTCAGCCGAATCCTATCTGCGAGCATGTCGAGGAGGGCGCGGCCGTCGCCAAGACAAACAAGTGCGACTTTGTGGTCGGGCTTGGAGGCGGCAGCACGATTGATTCGGCCAAGAGCATAGCGCTTATGGCGGTCAATCCGGGCAAATACTGGGACTATATGGGCGGGGGAAGCGGCGGGAGGAAGACGCCCGGCAATCGCGCGCTGCCAATCGTTGCGATAACCACGACCGCCGGCACCGGGACCGAAGCGGACCCCTGGACCGTGATAACCAGGACGGACACGAATGAAAAGATCGGGTATGGGAACGATTCGACTTTTCCGGCGCTGTCGATAGTTGATCCGGAGCTTATGGTGAGTGTTCCTCCCAAAATGACGGCGTACACCGGCATAGACGCTTTTTGCCATTCGGTGGAGACGTATCTTGCGACAATAAGCCAGCCGACGAGTGATCATTTGGCGCTGGAGGCTATCAGCCTCATTACGAAATATCTTTCGATAGCTGTTAAGGACGGGGGCAACATCGAAGCCCGGACGAAGCTTGCGTGGGCGAATACGGCCGCGGGGATATGCGAGTCGCTTTCCTGCTGTATATCTCACCATTCGATGGAGCACGCGGTCAGCGCGTACCATCCGAATGTCCCTCACGGGGCTGGCCTGGCTATGCTTTCGCTGGCGTATTTTAGTTGGATCGGCGAGAGGCGTCCGGAGCGATTCGCCGATCTGGCAAGGGCGATGGGGCAGGATGTGGAGAGCTTGTCGGAAGAGGAAAGGCCGGGGGTATTTGTTGCGGCCTTGAAGAAACTGATAAGGGACATCGGCTTGGCCGATGAGAAGCTTTCCGACTACGGTATCAAGAAGGATGAGTCGAGGAAGCTCGCGGAGAACTCGTTCGACGTTATGGGCAAACTCTACGCGATAACGCCGGTTGAGATGACGGTCGATGACGCCGTGACTATCTACCAGAACGCCTATGCATAGAGCGGCCGCGGTGCAAGGATATGCTCTAATGGCCACACCGACATTGGTGACATTCATCGCATACTTCGTGCTCTTGCTGGGCATCGGCGTATATTTTTATTTCAAGTCGTCGAATATCGAGGACTACCTGTTGGGCGGCAGGGGGATGGGGTCGTGGGTGACGGCGCTATCGGCGCAGGCGAGCGATATGAGCGGCTGGCTGCTTATGGGATTGCCGGGCGCGATTTATCTGGGCGGGATAAGCCAAAGCTGGATTGCGATTGGGCTTTTCATCGGGACGGTTCTGAACTGGGGGCTGGTTTCGGCTCGCCTGCGGGTTTATACCGAGAAGACGAACGCAATAACGCTGCCGTGCTTTTTCGAGGCGCGTTTCAGGGACCCAACAGGGCTGTTGCGAATAATCTCTGCTATTATAATCCTGATATTTTTCGCCATATACGCGTCATCGGGGCTGAAGGCTGCGGGATTGCTGTTTGAATCGAGCTTTCAGGTTGAGTATCACTACGCCGTGATTATCGGGGGGCTGGTTATCATCGGCTATACGTTTATGGGCGGGTTTCTTGCGGTGTGCTGGACGGACGTGCTGCAGGGCTCGCTGATGGTGTTTGCGATTGTGATTGTGCCGCTGCTGACGTACAAGACGGTCGGAGGGGCGGAGACTATCGGCAGCGCGATGGCTTCTAAAGGCATAGCGGCGAGTTTAATACCGCGGGAACAGAATTTTCCATTGCTTGCGATTATCTCAAGCATGGCATGGGGGCTGGGGTATTTCGGTCAGCCCCACATACTCGTTCGTTTTATGAGCATCAAGTC
>JAFGTU010000343.1 GCA_016933985.1 Sedimentisphaerales bacterium
GAAAGAAGAGGCTGCTACTCCAGAATACTACCTTAAAGACCTAACATCCTGGTCCAAACAACCGGGAGTACCTCAGCCTTCTCTAAGCCGGTCAAAGGTTCTCCTGTGCTGTGGAAGGAGAGAAGATCGACTTTCTTCAGACAACGCAGGCGAATGGCCGTAATTATTGCCTATATCGGATTAGCCTTATTGGCATTGACCTACGGCTTGTTTGCTGTGGGTGGGGACCTGGATGAAGAGAACACTCATGAATTCTATGTGAACATCTACACCATAATTGGCATTCTGTTTGTCATGGTCTTGCCAGCCACAAGCATCACTTCGGAAAAAGAGTCCAAATCATGGTCTCTGCTTCTGGCCACGGACCTGACGGATTGGCAAATAGTAATGGGCAAATTCTTTGGCAGTCTGTATCGTTGTCTCCCCATATGGCTGATTCTGTTTGCACATCTTACGGTCTTTTCTGCCTTTAGAATAATCCACCCAGTTGCCATTGTCCAGATAGCTATTATTGTTACGGGCGTTTCGGTATTGCTCTGCGGCATGGGCCTGTACTGGAGTTCTCTATTCAAGCATAGCACGACGGCTGTCGTCATGAACTTTGTTGTCATCGCTGTCTTCTGGCTCATCGGCCCCTTGCTGATGTTACTGATCTTCGGTATTTTCGATGATAGGTTTTCTTGGTATTGCGTAGGCCATCCCCTTATCCAGGTTACCGTTGTAATTGATGCGACCGTCAAGCCTTGGGGCGGTGAGTACAACTGGGAGGTGTTTGACGACCTACATGCCTTTAAATCCATCTTATTTGTTTCGGCTTATATGCTGGCCCGTTGCTGCACAGGACTCTTCTTCGCTTGGCGTGCCAAATGCCGGATTAGGCGGAACAGGTCCTGACGTATCCACGACTAACAGGGCAGACGACATATCTCTAAGCCGATTCAGCAGGCTTCCAACGCCTCCACCTGCTGCCTCTTGCTTACATCAGTATGGGGCCATTATTCCTAAAATCAACTTTGGGCGAACGTATTGCCTGTCCGTTCGTCTGCCACAAGGTTGCATGAGCACGTATGTCTATTTCGTTCAACATTTCTTCAACACGCGCAAGCCATATCCAATACAGCGCAACATATACTCAATACATCTGAATGCAGTCAAAAAACACTTGACAATAAAGAGGTTATGCGCTAAAGTTCTGCTTGAAAAGGAATTACGCCAAAGTGCGTGAAATGGACTCATAATCCATTGGTCGTAGGTTCGAATCCTACTGGGCCCAGTTTTGTCATATCTTCTCTGTCAAGCATTTGAAGGGAGTCTGCCGGCAGTGACCTGCAAGGACCTCCCGGCCTGTGAGCCGAGGCGGCTGACAAAGACAAGTCCCCATCAGGTTGTTACTCGCCGGGCGAGGGGATTTGGGCGGTCCAGTTGTTGGGGTCGTTGCCGTAGAGGCTGGGCCAAGTCTTTGTGAGCGAATAGCCCCAGCCGTCCGGTCCAATCGGCCAGGGGTCGCCGCCTGGCAGCTCGGGGAAATCCTCGTCGTGCGAGCCGTCGCTATAGTTGACGCGGTCCACCCGAATCAGGTGATAGTCGCCCGCCTCCGGCGTATCCAGATTCTCATCGCCCGGCTTGGAAAGCTGTATTCGCTCGCCGCCGTTTTCCATCTTCCCGCAGGGACCGAGCAGCATACCGGCAGGCAGCGAGCCGTAGCGATGCTCAAAAGCCGCGGTATTGCGGGCGATCACAAGATACCCGTATGCCGGAATGGTTGTGTTCGGAGGGAATGTAAAGCCGACGCCCTCAATCTGCCAGGGAACATATACGCTCGCCTCGTTGTCGTATTGCTCAAGGCTCACAGTCGAGCCGGTGATGTTGTAGATTTCGATATACTCGAAGTCGTCGTCTTCATAGGCCGGCGGGTCGCCTTCGCACGGGTCGGTGGGGTGGTACATCAGCTCGGTTATCACCACGGGGCCGACCTTCGGATATTCGTTTTCCCAGCCCGGCGTGTTGTGCTCCATCGGGGCGAAATTGTACGTCCCGGTGCTCTTGCGATACCGCCCGAACGCCACTCCCGTCTCCGACGCGTCGAAGGTTTCCTGGTCCATGAAGCCCATCAGGTCGCCGTCGCGTCCTGCGTGGAGATAGATCGTTTCTCCGTTCTCGCTGATTGCGAAAGGCTCGTGCGTGCCTGGGTCGGTAACGACGCCGAAATTCGGGTCTTGGTGGAAAACGATATAATCGCACGGATCGAGATACGTCTCCTCAGCAATCTCGTACTTGGTGAGGTTTGAATCGCTGTCGCTGAGGAACCACCCGCCGATATCGACTATCTGGTTCGATGTGTTATAGAGTTCGATCCAGTCCGAGACATCATCGTGCGAATGTGCGAGTACCTCGTTGATCACGATAGTGCCGGGCTCGGGGATAGTCCCGCTGTCGTCCCAGCCGGGCGAGCCGCCCGAAAAGACGCTCGTGCGCCAGCCGCTCTTGCTGCCCCATTCGTTGGGGTCGGGGTTGTCGGGGTCCTTTATCGTTAGGGAGAATCCCATGCCGTCGGTGATATTGAACCATCCGTCCAAGTATTTGAAATTGTGGATTGTTTGGCCGATGGCGTCAATCAGCTTGATTCGCTCTCCGCCGTTGTCGAGGCTGCCGGTATATTGTCCGGCGATGATATTGAATGGGACTTCCGGGTACCGTGCAGCAAATGCCGCTTGGTCTCTGACTACGAGCACGTACTGACCGGCATCGAGACTCCAACTCTGGAAGGTGAAATCGACACCATCGGCGAACTTGACCATGTTGAGATTGATGGCTGCGGTGCCCATATTCTTCAACTCAATGTATTCTTCGTTCGGGTCTCCGGTGTTCTGCGGATGGAACATAACCTCGGTAATCCGCAGACTGTCTGCCACAGGTCCTACGCCGAACAATGTTTCGTTCAGTGCGCTCCATTGGCTGTTATAGAATGTGCGAGCTTTGACTATTGTACTTCCGCTTAAGGTAAATGGACCCGCGTACTCTATAGCATGCGGATTAGTGCCGCCCCACAGCAACCTCGGGTCGGAGCCGTCCGTGGTGTACATGATGGGTAAGCTGAGAGATGTGTCATCGATAATCTTACCCATCAGTCTCGGCATCACAATCATATCGGAGCTGCCCGTCGTGATGTTAATCCCGTGTATGGCAAGCAGGTTCGATCCGACGGTCAGCTCATCCATGAAGTCGGTGATGTCAAATGTCTCATAGGCGCTGACGGCTTCGTGGTTCCCGGCTGTAGCCGTACCCGGTATCTCATTGGTCACATTGCCGCTCGTACAGACTCTTGTGCCGTTAAGATAGGCGATGAATCCGTCGTCATACCTCATCTGAAGCTCCAGCTTGTCAAATTCATCGCTGCCGTCCCAGTCGAACGCGATGCGAACGAAGACAGATGTGCTTCTGTTGTACATCTCGCTGCGAACGTCGGTATCGATCCAATACCTATAATCACTGCCTGTCTCGTATCCGACGCCGGTACCGGTTGTACCATCGGTCCAATCGGCATCGGGCACGAAAGACCTCGTCGTCCAAGTCAGTCCAAGACTGTCATCAACAGGCACATGAGCGCGAGCCGAGGCGCCCTCGACGACCAACTCGGTATCTATGTAGGTGATGTCCGCCGACAAGACCATCGAAATCTGGTCGGTCGGAAGAATCTCGCCGCCGTTCTTATAGCTGCCGTTAACGTGAACTTCGGGCGACTCAAGGTCCGGGTACAGTCCGGCATTGCGTAACTGGTTAAGCACTATAGCCGATCTCTGCGGCATATAGGTATTAAGCACATAATCGCACGTACTCTGCCAGGTTGCAAGCGTGTAGGGCGAGGTTGTTGCCTGGTCCCCCCAGCGGGCGGATTCGGCGATGATAGCCAGCTCGATTTCGTCGGCAAGCTCCTTGTACCGTTCGTAGGATCGTGCCGCGGTACCCGGTCCATCATTGAACATCTGTCGATGCACATGGTCGCCGAAAAGCATACGAAATTCAGCATTCTGCTTCAGGTACGTGTATGGCTCCTGTATCGTCTCGCCACGTCCTGTCACATCCGTAGTCAGGCTGGACCATACAACTATCGCTCCTTCGGCATCCCAACTGAAGAATTTGAAGCCGGTGGCGTCCGGAGGACGACGGCAAGCGACGTACCAGTTACGGCCGCCCCAGTCGCTGGTTCCTCCGTAAAAGTTGGAGGATAGATAATCGATGTAGTTGTCAACATCGAGCAGGTCGTCATAGCTCGGATTGTCGGTGCCGTCCAGATTATTGCCCTGAATCCGCTGGTATGATGCATTGTTTGTCATACCACCGCGGACAAGGGAGAGCATTGAGTTCCAAGTCGTGGTACTGCTGCCTGAAACCGCACTGCTTTCATGTATGGCGTCCCATTCTTCCTTATTCCCGCCGAAATATGTGGCTCCAAAAGACCGGTCTGGCCGCTCAACGGGATTATAGAGGCCCCAATATAGGCCGTTAATATAGAGATGCACGAACGTACCGTGAACTGCGGGTTGCCCGAAAGCCAATTGTGTCCGCCGAATGAATTCATCCACGATGTACTGGGTGTTGCCTCCTCCCCAGTTATTCCACCCGTCGTTTGCCCCGCCCCGCAGAATAATGGTGTCGAATTCGTCGGCCGCATCCTCCCCAAACAAGGGATAACGAAGCTTTGTCGTCCCGTATTCGCGTTTGAAAAGGATACGAAAAGATTTCTTCCTCGTTAAATCCATTCGGCGAAAAGCCCCACCGTAAACCCGCATGCCGCAATTCAGGTGGAAGGCAGTTGAGCCGTCAGTGTTAATCCACTCCATGGAGACCGGCCTTTCCCACGCATAACCCTCGGAAACAGGATTGCTGTAGATGCCGCCGGAGCCAAACATATTATCCATGTCGGTCACTATCGAAAGGCTCGGCAGCGATATCAGCGATTCATACATGAGATCCTGATAGAGCGGATTGTTCACTATATCCGGATCCATTTGATAGTCGGCGGCCGTGCCGGACCATGTGGTGGGGAAACCCGTCGGATACGCAGGCTGATTGATCACATCGTCAAGGAATATATATGTATGCGTGTCAACATTCGTTGACATATAGCCCGCCTTGAAGGCCATCGCCCGCAGACACGTCGTTGTGGTTATGTCAATAGGTCCGACATATTCGGTGCCGTAAGTCTCGGAAGGCGTACTGCCGTCGATCGTATAATGGATTATGGCCTCTTCCGTATCCGTCGTGATTGTGACGGAGAACGGCGCATCGTAGAATCCGCGATCATGGCTGAATGTCGTATCCGCCACGACATCGACCGCCCCGGACGTATTGTACTCACCGGGGGTTGCCGTCGTGAAATACTGCTGCACACTGACCTCCGACGCAACCATTAACTCCGGCAGAATCCAAAATAAGCCGTCGGCAGCGCTGTCATTCAAGGCCTGAATCGCCAAAACATTGGTCCCCTCCTGCAGCAGGTCCATACACCCGGAAATGCCAACGGCCTCAAATTCCGTTGCGAAGTCGTTCGGGCGGTTGCTGTCGGCATGAGAATTCCACATCGGCGCTCCGCTGAAGTTGCTTCTGGCCACCTCCTCGCCGTTGAGATAAGCCACATACCCATCTTCGTATATCATGTTTAGAGTCAGTATGTCGAAGGCTTCGATATCTTCAGCAGTAAGGCTGAATTTGGCGCGGACCCACAGGGAGGCGTTGATGTTCAGCATCTGCTCTTCGATATCTGAAGTGATTGACCCGGCGGGACGACCTAAAAACTCCACGTCGGCTATTTGAACATAATTACCCGCCGTTCGAACGGCCGTGAATATGAGTTGATAGTGGTCGTATCCCGTGCTATTGGCGAAGCTGATCGGCGTTACGTTTTTAGTGAAGCGAGGCCATTCCGTCGCCTGTCTGAAATCAACGATTTGGCCCGTGGCAATCGGCGTATAGGGTCCATCTATGCTGACGTTGGAGCCATAGAGTGCATATGCTATCGGGTCGCGTCCAGGGGCGTCATTCGCCGTTGTGAAGGTCAGCCCCGTAACGACGGTCTTGCCTACCGACGGCGTAACCTGGAAGCCGGTGCCCGGCCCCTCGAAATGCAGATACTTCGTAGTGACGGTATCGTCGATTGCCATCGGAGGGGTCTCAGCAGCAGGCCAATTTGTATTATTTGGAACGCCCTGGACTGCATCTCCGGGGAAAGTGACATCGCCCAAATCAGCTTGTACAAGCCCGAATCCCAATCCCGTCTCTGCGGTATTCCAGCTACCGTCGTTATACCCGACAGCCGTCCATTTGATCGATGCGTCCGATGCCGTCGGCACGTGATAGGAGACCTCCGCCTGCGATTGCACGATAAGCTCCGCGTACTGCGCCAACCCGTATGAGATATCCGAGAATTGCCCCGGATATTTCGGCCAGTACTCGTGAACGATTGTCTTGCCATCGGGGCGAACTATAGCCAGATAATCCCCGTTGGCGTCGAGGTTGAAATTTGTATGCAGCGTACCGGCCGGATTTCGCCTGTTCTTGTCTGACGCAAAGACAATCCTGAACTCGCCGGGTCCGAGCTCCACCGCTGGAAACTCCCATTCCGTCAGGTCACAGGGATCGTGTGTGAGGTACCAGCCGTTCAGGTTGACCGGCGTATCTGTCGGATTATGAATCTCTATCCAGTCGGAAGATTCCTTGTCTTCATCCAGAAGCTCACCCGGTCCCAGAGGTTCGACGCTGTGGTTGCTCGCCATAAACTCGGTGATTATTGCAATTCCGCCCCAGTTCCGCGCAAGGAGCGCAAAATCGACCAGATTGATCCCGTTCCTGCCGTCCAGGTCCGCCTCGCACCCCGGGTCAACGCAGCCCGGACTTAACCAGCTCTGCGCAAAGAGGCGCAGATCGTCCATATCGATATCGCGGCCGCCATCGAGGTCGCCTATCGGGTAATACTCCGCGCAGGCAATAATGGCCAGGAAAAGTGGTATCCCAAGACAAAGCAAAGATTTCTTTGCGGGCAAGAGCATATTCTAGTTCCTTCCTCGGTCAAATCCGTCAGTGGCAGACTGCGTTTCTGACTCAAGCCTTCCAAGTGCCGGAGACGAGGCTTTCTGTGCGCGTCCCGGTTGTTCACCGGAGTAACTCGATTCTATACAATTACTCGGGCAATGTCAAGGCCAAAGGCGTCTGAGACTCCGGCATTTTCTCATAAAAGCCTCAGAATCAACTCTTTGTGCAGCCAAGAACATCTTTTCACTGCTTCGAGCGAGACCCCTTTAGCATACCCTATTTCTGTTATCGGCCTACCCGGGGGAACTGAACGCGTTGCCAACTCCAAACAGCGCGCTGCCAGGATCATGGCAAGTTTTCGGGGGCGATTTTTTTGTGGGTGAAGGGCCTGGCGTTTTGACCGGAGTAGCCGGCTACGATTTGTCCGGTCCCTCTCAGTTTGTATTTGTATATGACGAGCCCTTCGAGTCCTACGGGGCCTCTGGCATGTATTTTGTTGGTGCTGATTCCGACTTCAGCTCCGAGGCCGTATCGGAAGCCGTCGCTGAAGCGCGTACTGCAGTTGTGGAATACGTTGGCTGAATCGACGAGGCTCATAAATTGCTCGGCTGCCTCTCTGTTTGCAGTTACAATTGCGTCGGTATGGCCTGAGCCGTAGCGGTTGATGTGGTCTATTGCCTCGTCCAGGCCGGCGACAACCTTTATCGAGAGGATGTAGTCGAGGTATTCAGTGGACCAGTCTTCTTCGGTCGCCGGCTTGACGTCTATTATCTCGGCGGTTTTTTCGCATCCGCGAAGCTCGACGTTTCTCTGATCCAAAGCGGCCTTGACTTCGGGCAGGAATTCCTGGGCGATTTTACTGTCGATGAGCAGCGTCTCGGCGGCATTGCAGACCGCGACGTACTGGCACTTGGAATCGACGACGATATCGACAGCCATATCGAGATCCGCATCGCCGTCAACATAGACGTGGCAAATGCCCTCGGCGTGGCCGAGGACGGGGATATTGGTGTTGTCCATAATATAGCGGACGAACTCGTTGGAGCCTCGGGGGATAATCAGGTCGATATGCTCATCCTGGGATAGCATCTCGGCGACGTCCTGGCGGGTTTCGAGGAGTTGAGTCCAGCCTTCGGGCATGCCGGCTTTTTCGCTCGCCTCGGCGATTATCCGGGATAGGATTCTATTAGTATTGACGGCTTCGCTGCCGCCCTTGAGCAGGACGGCGTTGCCGCTCTTGAGGCAGAGGGTGGAGATTTGGACGAGGGCATCGGGGCGAGACTCGAAGACGACTCCGATAACCCCGATGGGGCAGCTAACCTTGTATAGGTCCAGGCCGGTATCAAGCTCGGTGGCGGAAATAACCTGACCGACCGGGTCGGGCAATCTTATCAGACTTTCGATACCCTCGCAGACGTCGCTCAGCTTGGCTTCGTCGAACTTGAGGCGTTTGAGCAGGGGGGCGGCCA
>JAFGTU010000344.1 GCA_016933985.1 Sedimentisphaerales bacterium
CTGCCGATGATTAAGCACGCCAGCAGGACGAGTTGGACCAGCGTAGAGACATTTACCTGCCGATTGAACTGCCAGGATTTGGAATTTTCGTTAGCCATGGTTTTGCACTTCCGATTGTCATTCCTGCGCAAGCAGGAATCCACTTGGACCGACACGTTCTGGATTCCGCATCAAGTGCGGAATGACGGATAAACGCTGTGCCGCATAGAGAGTTTTGTCTCGGTTCTCACATACGTCACGGCACGGCGTAGAAGACGTTCTTATCGCCAACCCTGGACATCATCGCAAAGATTCCTGCAGCAAGCGTTCCCTCGGCATCGAAGGGCTCGGCCAAGTTGACCGCCTGTGTCTGCTGGCCTATCTCGGCGGGCACGGAGCCGGCTGCGCCGATCACTACGGTGATAACGTTATACACGTTGTACGATGAATGGCTCTTGATCTTAACCGCCCACGCAGCCGCCCTGGCCCCGGGCGAGGTGACGGCCGAGACCTCCTGCACCCCAGCCGAGCCTTCACGAGCAAGCCGTTGTAACACCTGTTGACTATCGTACATCCCAAATCCGTTACTCATAGCGTCAATTCCTCTTGCGAATGATCCTTAAATTCGTGCATTGCTTGGCGAAATCCATTTGCACACGCGCGATCGTGCTTGTGCTGCGATTGTCGCTCCTGACCGAAAGCAGGTCTCTGCTTTCCGGACTGCAATCGATCCTGTCGCCGAGGCTGTAATCGAATCCAAGGTACGGCGTTTGCACCTCCATCGTCTCGATGACCTCGGCTAAGCCTTGAGCCGTGTGACGGACGTATTCATAGAGGGCATCGGTATCATCCACTTCGTCGGCGGCACCGAGCCCATTATTCGCCCCGCCATAGAAAATACTCTGTGTGGAGACCTTGCGATACTTGAACTGGCGGGGCAGCGTGATCAGGTGATCGACCACCGGGATCGTCGAATTCACCGGCCCGTCGGCTACAACGCAGGTCAAGCGCTCATCGCTCGTCACCGAGGCTGTTATCCTGAACTTCAGCATCCCCTTCAGGGACGCCACCCATGTATCCACGTCGAGCTGGTCGCTGCTGAGCCAAATTCCACACTCATCGAGCAAGTTGTTGAAGGCGTAGAGATACTGCCACCAATTGGCCCCTCCGTCGTATGAGACCTCCAGAAAATAGCCAAGCGACTTGCCCTGCTGATCGGCGCTCAGGGCAGGCCAAAATCGCCTCCTGTTGTGCACAAAGCTTCCTTTCTCAAACACCTTCGAAAAGTCGAATGCATCGCCCTGGTTATACGGCTCATTCGTGTAATCGCCGGCTTCGTTGAGACACCACTTGCGATACACGTCCTTGACCTGATAAAAGACTGGATTCGTAGAGGGCGAGAACATATCGTAGTCCGTATCCTCCAGGCTCGGATCCCACGCCTTGACCAGCTCGAAGCTCGCCTCATAGACCTTGAAATCGCCCTGCCCGATATACCTGTGCGTTAGAGGCCAGAAGTTCTTGACGCTGCTGAGACCTGCGATGTTGGTCTTTGATATGCTCAGCCGTTCGCCGCCGGGCTGAAGATTCAGCTCAACTGTTCTGGCTGCGCCGTTTCCATAGAACACAATAGCCTCTCTCGGGCCCGTCTCGGCCAAACGCGGCACAAACTTGAACTGCAGGTTAATCCTTTCACAACAACGGTGCAGCGCTTCTAAGAGACTCAACCCGGTAACATCGAGGTCTCGGACTACCTGGTATTCAGTCAGTGCTGCTAATCGCTCGCTTTGCGGTATCTGCAATCGCCCGCCAGGCAGGTATTCACTGAGCAGATAATCGATTACCTCGGCATACTTCCATGCCTTGCCGTTCATCGGTTCAGCACAGAAGGCTACGTAGCTCTTCCCACCAACTCGAATAGGCGCAGAAGTTGCATTTGCCCGGCCATCCGGGTTGAATACGGTGTCAAGACCGGGCAGGAACACAGTGGAGCCGCTGTCAACCGCTATTCGTTGTCCGTACACTGTGACGCGACCAAGCTGCGTGTTGAAATCCCTTGCAATAATCTCCACTCTCTCACCCTCGGGTCCGAGCGTTGTCTCAATTCCTTCTACCCGACCGCAGAAGATCGGAAAGCTGAAAGCCGCAGCGCTGGGCGCGACGCCGTTATAGCACTGCCGAATACAGGCGGAGTCGCCCATCGCAAACTTGGCTTCTATCTCTTCGGCAGTGATCAAATCGCTGTCCGTATATGGCGCAGGATTGTAAGCAAGTCTTGCCCAACTGAAGTTGGGCCAGACGTCACGAACGATTTCCACCACTTCGAGCACAGGGCATAACTTCCCGCCGATCTCGACGGAGACCGTCGCTGCCGGCAGTGCAAGCTTGCCATGCTCGGATTGAAAGAAGTCGATTCTATTGGACATTCGCAATACCCTCGGTTCTTTTAGACAGCCTGGACATTCAGGATAGCAATCGCATCAGGACTGCCGGGCGGCACTTCAATTCTCAACAAGGCCGGCGAATCGTTCTCCACACCGGCAACGTCCTCGGCTCTAATAGCAAACAAGTATCTGCCCGCACCGGGCGTGCTGCTTTCATAGCTGTAGAATTTTCGCCCGTCGTACGCGATCGCTGCGATGGGATTATCGTAATCAATCTGCCCGGTGCCGGCGTCATGATAAATGTTGAAGTACGCCGGGGCCGCCTTCTGTTCGAGCACGCTGTAGAACCAGGTCAGCCGAACCTTATCGCCTTCCGCCGCCTCGGCTATCGAACTGAAAATATCATTCGGCCGCGGCTCGACCAAGTCTCTGTCTGTATCCAAGGACAACTTGACAGCGGCGGCAAGAGTGCGCTCCTGAACTCCGCATTGATTAAATCGCCGGACGACATAGAAACAAGTCGAGTCGCCGCCATGCTCGACATAGCAAGGCGGCAAGATCAAGCCCGCCTTCAAATTCGCTACGCTCAATATGTTCTCAAAATCAATGCTGCGCATCTCAGGCCCGCGATAGAGCGCAGAGCAGCCGCCAACCCGCATCCAGAACCAGCCCAAACTCAGTACGTTGCCGAGCTTGAACGCATTGGCTGTCATACCCGCAAACAGTGCATCCTTGAGCCATGTCCTTTCAGGCAAGATAGACGACAGCTCGCCGCTAATGCTCAGGGCGGCAGTTGCCGCAGATTCAGCCGACGTCGAACCAATAAGCTTTCTTGCCACTCTAACGCTGCCGGACGCACTGGATTGTCCGTTCGAAGTGCTGGCTATATTTATGACGCCCGACGTTAGAGTCGAGAGCAGTTCCGGCCTCAGGCGACTGCCGAACATCGCAAATGGGTCGCGATAGAGCCAAACAATTTCCCCCGGTGTCAGGCTTCGGTTCCACACCTGGACAACGACAATCGCTCCATCCCAGCCGTTGCCGCCGTTATAGTCTCCGCCGATTCCCATCCGCTCTATGGAACTGTCAATCCCGACAGCCGAGGTCTCCTCGCCAAGATAAACACCGTCGCCGTAAATTACATTCTTGCTGTTGTGAACGGCAACGATGTGACGCAGTTGACCGACCGAGAAAAAATCCAGTTTGCCAACCAGGCCCGAAGAGCCTCCGCTGAAGCAGAAAAACTCCAATTTCGTTCCGGCCAATCGCAGCCCAAAACCCGTCGAGCCCGGACTGTTGTCCACAATGTACCGCGTTGATGCCGTCACATCAGCAACCACCCAAGCGCTTATTGTCAGTTCATCGTATTGGGTCCCGTCAAAGGCCGTGTTTGCATTGTTGTAGCTGCCCTGCGAATCCATCGCCCAGCCTAACCGGCTCAAACGCCATCCGGCACTGCCCTGGAATACAGCATTGTTGCCGTAGCCGCTGACATCGAAGAGCTTTGAGCCGGAACTCTCATTCGCCGGCCAGCATCCGACGAGACCGTCGGACAGGGGGTGTCCGACGATAAGGTGCGCACCCGCCGGAGGTTTAATTGTGAATTTCGCGCCTAAGATCATAATCAACTCGATTGTGCTGTTATGCCGACATACTTCTTGACGTGATTGCTCTCGGTGCCGTCAAGCGCCGAGCCGCTCTTGTTTTCGACGATGATCCCCCACTTGCCTGGTAGCAGGCCGCCGAAGCCTGCCGCCACGCTCATTATGTCCGATTCGTAAGCGGTACCGGATGCCGGCGTGCTGATGACACCCATCAGCTTTGTATTAGCAAGCGTCCCGCTGAAAGCCGAGTCGCTGCCCGATGCGCCGCCCGAATAGCCCAGTCCGCTCGAATCGGTTGTGCCGTAGGCATAGACATAGACTGCCTTGTCCCCGCTGACGGTGCCGCCGGTTTTAACCTTCAACTGAACCTGCGCATCGAGATAAAGATTGCTGCTGTTGTCAACCACGTCGCTTTGGCGCTTGGCGCTGTCGGCAAGCGATGCAAGGCTGATGGTTATGCTCGCCGCGCTTGCGTATTTCGTCTTGATATCCGCCATTTCTAATCTCCTTTTGTTGTCTAATTTAGCGATACGTCCAGATCGCCAGCTGCAAATTTCACCGTGTCTCCGCTGCTAATCGATTTGGATGTGTTTAACGCCCCGTGAATCAGCAGATTCCCTCCCGATGCGGCATCCATAAGAGCGAAGTGAGTTATAGTTCCCCAACTCCCCGTAGCCTCGTTGAATGTAATTGCATTAACATTGT
This sequence comes from Sedimentisphaerales bacterium, assembly GCA_016933985.1. Taxonomy (GTDB): domain Bacteria; phylum Planctomycetota; class Phycisphaerae; order Sedimentisphaerales; family Anaerobacaceae; genus JAFGCD01. Next base: position 4,673 of record JAFGTU010000344.1, read on the forward strand.
CGATAGCCCCGCCGGACGCCGCATTCCAATCGGCCTCGGTCGTCTGAACCCTGGCATACCCGCTGCCGCTCGGCTCGGCCAACCCGGAGCCGCTATCCAGAGGATCAGCCGTTGACAACGCCACGTAAATCGGCGGCGGCGTGAAACTACCCTTGCCAAATACGTGATCCAAAAGCTCGTCTTCCAAATAGTTGCTGAAACTTCCCATCTGTTATCTCCCCAAATTCTAGCTTGGTGTTCTCGTAAGTGTTGTTTCCTCGTCGCTTGACGCGTGTGTCAAGAACGCCGTCACGCCATCGCTCTCATAATACGTGATCGACCCACTCAGCTTGTTTTGGACGGCCTTGTTCACAAGCACCTTGGCTGCCTTATCCAAGGCCATATCCGACAAGGCGGTATTGACTTGAACATTGACGGCATCGGCCCAGCCAGAACCGCTTTGGGTAATTGTCCCGTTGGAAGTCTCATACGCACAACCGCACGCCACAAGCCTGCCATTCGCCTGCCACAAATCGTAAGGTCCGCTGCTCGCATTAGCGGATGCCGATTTGATCGCACAGTTCTCAAGCACTGCGACTGCTCCGGAGCCGTTCACCAAAACTCCATAAGCCTGGCCCGTATGGCCGCTCCCAGCCTCCGCTTCAAAGGTGCAGTTCTTGAAAACAACGCGGCTGTTCGATATGCAATACGCCGCTCCATTCTCTCTGTCGCTCGTGTCGTTCCTCTGCGCAGTGAAAACGCAATTGCTGTACGCGCCGCGGCCCGCACCAAATAAGGCGCGACAGTCAACGCCGCTTGTGTACGTCCCGTATGCAATGAAGATGCAGCCTTCGACAACAACTCTCTCGGCGGTGCCGAAATTGCTACCGTCGTACTTGCCTCTGATGCTGCTGCCCCGCACAAAGACATTCTCGGCCCCGTACCCGTACAGCCCGTTGTATCCTCCGTAGAGGTCGCAGTTATCGATGACAACGTTTGTCTTGCTCGATATATCAACGGCTTTTGCCAATACCGCCAGAGCTTCAACCGCCAAATTGCGCAGTACGCTATTATCAGCCGCAACAACGCCTGTGCCGCTCGCGGGAATAATCCTCGACTTGTTACGGTTGGCGCCGATCAACGTCAGGGCCTTACCGGAGAAATTGACGCTCTCAGCATAATCACCGGGCCAGATAATAATTGTATCCCCGCTGGCTGCCGCCGAGACCGCTGCGCCGATTGTCAGCTTCGCATCGTTGGCAAGATTCACGGGATACTGCCCCGCATGACCACTGTTAAAATCGCTGCCGCTCTTGGCAATGTGCCATGTATGGTTGGAATCCAGGAAATACATTTTCGCTCCTTATGGCAAACCCACTTATCCCTTGCTCAATATCTCAGCTTACGTCTCTTCGGTCCACGTCCCGTTTTTGCCTGTTACCGCCCAGTCGCCGTTCGAATCGGCAATGACCGTCAGGCATTCTCCGATAGCGTCAGCCGATTTATACTTGCCCGCCGTTTGTCCGCTGTCGTCTCGGATGGTCGCCGTACCCGGATCAACGCGAAGCTCCTGTGCCGCCTGGACCGCAAAAGTGAACTCCGTCCCCGCAGACGCCGATGCTGGAAGCGTCAGCGTCATGGCCGCTGTTGCGCCGAGATTGCTGTGAATACTCCCTGATTCGGCCTCCGTTAGTGTATCACCACTCGTATGCACCTCAACCGTCTTCTTGACTCCACCGGCTTCGTACGGCACCGAAATATTATGCCCCGTCCGGCAATCGGTTATCGAAGTGATGTCACCACCGGATGTGGTCACGGCCGCTAAACGAACATGAGACGTCGTTGTCATGTCCGGAAATCCGCTGTATTCGTCTGTAATCAGATTCCCCGACGAATCCAAATAGATGTAGATGCTGTTCTTATCATCCGCCAGCGTATTAGCGGATGAACCTGCATAACTGACCAGTTCCGTTCCGATCCAGAACTTGCCCGCCTTGACCCCGATATCCAGTCCGCCCTCGTCATATACGCGCAGGTCGTTCGCCCGCCGGCTCGCCAGCAGCAGCCGATACAGCAGCTTGCGAAACTCCAGGTAATACGGTGCAGTGCCCGTTGCTATATATTCGACGCCGGTCTCGCTGTCGGATTGTATGTTCAACAACTCATTTTCGGATGGATATACTTCTGCCATTGCATTCTCCTTGTCACCGCCTCATGAAACGCTTAGCACTAATTGATTTGTGTCTTTATCGAATGAGAAAACACTCATGTGTTCGGCTGGCCTCGCACTGGGTATCACTACGACTTCGCCGCTCTCGCTGGATAGGCTCTGTTTTCCTGCCGAGTCGCAAACTCGAACGGCAAATCTGTAAACGCCCGCGGACAACGGTGGACTGACCCATTCAATCCCATCTGCATCGAGCCCGAACTGCCCGTTGCCGAAACAGCCCTTTCCAAATCCCACGGCTGCAGCCGAGTCATAGCCGAAATCCGCCCCTGCGAATCTGCTCATCCCGAACCCGGCCTTGTCCTGCAGGCTCGGCCAAATCCTGATCGGACGCTCGCTCAAAGGCTCGATGTAATCAATCTCCCCCGTGCCTCTGTCGAAATACACTTCCGCCGTCGCGTCAATCGGCAGGTTCTGACTTCGCAGCAGGGTCAGCCGCACACGACCGCTATTGGCCTGGAACGGAGTAATTTGACTGCTAAAATCCGTGTCCGCCTCGTCGCCCTCAACGCCAAAAACCTCGATCCGAACCGCCGTATCCAAAGACGTCGGTATCGCAGCAACCATCTGCCTTTGCTCGCTGTCACAAGTTGACCTTGCGTAGCGACCGTTCACATAGACCTGATAAAATTTCTCCGCAAAAGACGACCGCCACGTAACCAGAACCGTCCGCGGGACGCCGACGTACCCACCGTCCGACCAAATACCTCCGGGTAGTTCCAATGCCCTGACAATTGATACCCCGTTGCTTATGAGACCCATCTTCTAAGCCTTCAACTGTGTATAGGTGATTTCGTAGTCGATCGACACGCCACTGCCGCTTGTTCGCTCGTTGTTCGTGTTGAAAGAGTCCATCCGAACATCGCTGAATTCTCTGCCGCTGCCGATTCTCAGTGTGTGCGTATCGCTGTCCATAAAGGCTGATATTGCATCGATCCTATCGTTGAGCTCCGCAATGCTTCTGGTACGCAGAATGCCTTTTTGCTTTATCTGCCTGCCTCGACCGCCCAAGTCAATGCTCAATACCCCATCCAATCCTGGCACAGCCCGCTCTATCGAATCCCGGCTGAGACTGCCCGCCTCGATCTCCAACTGCTGTTCATCGAATAATGCCTGTCCGTCCAAACCAACGCTCATCTGATTCCCCTTTTCTGCGGTAGTAAATGATCAATTGTCACTAATCAATCGTTAATCCCGCACGAGCTTTCCGCAAGCCCCGGTTTTAGTGACATCCGCAGCGCCGTCGGAGCCTGCATCGACGCTGAACCGGCATCGTTCCCGCGCCCGTTCAAAAAATCTGCCGTAATGGAGGCTCTTCTTCCAAAAAATCTCGTCCTCGGACTTGCTCGCCAACATTGCGTACGCACTGGAAATGACTGCAAAAACCGATGTCCGCTTTAGGGCCTGCGTATCCAGAATATCCTCGACGTCTATATCGCTGGCCGGATCGCCGGGCCGAACCCCGAAATACTCCGTCAGCTCAAATGCAACCTCTCGCGCCTGCGGCCCAAACGTGCTGATACGATAAGATACGTCCGTCCCCGCAGGCGGAGCTATTGCGTCATCCTCCGAATCCCGCCTGATAACAGAAACCGTAAGCTGCGTCGCCGAATCCACAGATACTATCTCATACACCCCGTCCAGCGAACCGTTGGCGGACCTCAAGTATATGGCCCCGCCGCCTGCAACCTGCGCAGTTACAAAATCCCCCCCGCTGTCGGTGAACGTCGTACCGCTGAGCGTCCCTCCAGTCCCAGCCGCCAGCACCTGCCACGGCAAATGCAGCTCACCGAACAACACCGGCTCATATTTGAGAATA
>JAFGTU010000345.1 GCA_016933985.1 Sedimentisphaerales bacterium
GATTCTCAAACGAAATAGACCGCGAAATCAGCCCCGTATCGAGCAAGTAAGGCTCAGAGACGATGTCCCCGCCAAGCAGAGGCGAAACGCCCGCCAGCATTGCCACAATCAAAATCACACACGCCATTCTTTCCGGTCTCCTGTTTCCAGCCATGAATTCTCCTTTCAATAACAAAGTTGAGGTCTTGCAGTCATTAGAACGACGCCCGAATCTTATCACGGAGTCTATCCTGATTGGGCGCAGCGGTCAATAGTCGCAGGGCCTTTACCGAAGGCGCGGGAGCGAGTGCTCGCGGCGGCCCCAGGGACCGGACAGCTTGAAAATCATCCGGTCGGCGGCGTCTTCGAGCTGCTCGATCCGCACTGTCGGCAGTTGCCGCTTTGCGGCTTGATAGACCACGGCATAGACGGTTGCCGCCGCGTGGCGTTCAACGAGAACCATTGGCGTTGCGGGGCAATTCGGCTCGTCGGTTGTGGGGTATCCGCAGGTTATGAGCCTTGTGCCGGGAACGCCGGTCATTGTCATTGCGAATCTGACGGCGTCCTCAGACCATTCGAGGCGGATAAGATGGTCGGTTGTTGCCGCCTGGAAATCGCGCAGCCACGAACCGGGGCCGGGCAGTTTAATCTGAGCACGGCTCAACTCCACCGAGCTTTTCTGCCCGTCGGGCGTGCCGATAGTATGGATGATCCACTTGACATCGTGCTCGGTTTGGGCGGAGATCTGAAAGACGTCGAGGACGTAGTCGGCAGTGACGGCGATTGTGCGGGATTGCCTGGCGCCCTCGTAGAGCAGACCTTTCAAGTCGGCGGTGGTGACGGACTTTTCGTCCGGCGCATCCCGGAATTCCAAAAGGCTGAGCAGCTCGGCCGTGCCTCTTTGATCGCGGTTGTCAATCATTACGGTGTTCTGGCTCAGGGCGGAGCGGTTTAGCTGCTGCTGGACCTTTGCCGAGAAGGCGTGCGGGACGGTTGCCTTCGCCTCGACGTCGGAGATTAGCAGTTTTCCGCGGCCAAAGAGCATGATCGAGAGCTTATCCTGATTGCAGTGGACTCCGCTCTTATCGAAGGTGAGAAATGCGCACCAGCCGTCGGAATCCCAATAGCCGTCGTCGGCGCGGTCGCGGAGGAATGCGTAGCCGTGCTCCTCGTAGAGTCGGCTTGTAATCTTTGGGCTTATGGCCTGCTTCGTATCGATGCCGATAAAGAGTGTCTCCGGCCTATTGAGGGCAGCCTTTCTCAGGAGCCACGCATAGCGCGGGTCGCTATAGGCCCTGTAGGCATAGACGTAGGTGAATTCGTCGGCGAGTTTCATTCTCCGGGCGTATGCATCTCCGATTGGCGGGACCGAGCCGTCGGGGAAAAGAACGCCGAACATCGAATCGTAAGCCTGGCGGATTTTTCGCCCGTCGGGAGTAGTTGTTTCGTAAAGGTCCTCAGCGTAGCCGGTGTTGCGAAGGGCCTGGGCGAGATAGACCATAGGAACTATTGCCGTGAAGTGGTAGATCAGGCTCGATTCGCACCAAAGGCCGTCATCGACCATCCCATCGTCAAGCAACGAAAGCAGCCCGCGACGGCCGTGAAGTGCGTATTCGACAAGGTCTTCACGGCCGTAGAATATCCCGAGGCAGCCGACCATCATCTTGTGCCAGGCGAGGTGATTGTTGATGCCGCCGCCGATGTCGTTCTCGATCCAATAGACATCGTTCTTAAGTATCGCACGGCCCATGCGAGTGAAGAACGCATCAAGCCTGGCGTGCTCTTCGCCGCTGAAATGGTCGAACATAATGTCGTAGGCGTTCAGTGCATAATGCCCCCAGACCGCGTAGTTCATGCCTACGTCATAGTGCTCGAATTCGAATGTGTAGTCGGCCAGATGCAGCAGTATCCTTCTTGCAGCATCCAGGTCTTCGTCAGTCCCGGCAATTGCATAGTTTAGGGCCGCGTAGCAGCCGGGCAGGATTATGCGCAACGGGTCGAGGCAGGTCTTTTCGTAGATGAGCGGATATGTCTCGGACCAGGGCTTGTCCTTGACCTTGTCCCACCAGGAACGGTCTATCGATCCGGGCGTCATGCGGCGGGCCTTCTCGGATTCCTCGTTCAGGAAGCTCCAGGCCGCAGAGTATTCTTTCTGCGCGGTTCTCTTACGGGCTTCGGCGGCATCCTGCTTTGTGATGAAAAGAAACGGATGCACCTGCGAGGCGATCTTTGGGCATGGGAATTGAATGGACTGAAGCAAAGGAAACGGAGCGGGCTTTCCCGGATTGCCTGCAGCAGCCCGCCCGCGGGCCTGCGTATCAGCGACGGGGCAGACTGCGGCGAGCACAGAAACGAATAATGACACCAATCCACAGGTTTTCCCTGCACACATTTTGCCCGGCAGTTTCCATCGTTTTAGCAACATCGAAGCGGTATTCTCACAGGCCATAGAGGCCATGTCAATCACTATCACGGGTGGAAATGAGTCTGATAATGGGGCGGCCTGACTGCCAACCACAAAGAATCCTGCAATGTGGACCGAAAAGAAGGCCCACAGGCCGGCTCAATTGCGTCTTTAAGCCCCGCGAGGGCCAAGAGTGATGAATCGAAGATTATGTTCGCTCGAAGTCCTTCCGATACTTGATTAGCGAGTAATACCGTGAGTCTCTGTCGCAGCTTGGGTTACGAATCAGAGTTGTCGGGTACGAGAAGCACAAAAGGAATCCGGTTATGCGTGATAGCTACGGGTCAGAAGCCGAAGAGGACCGTTTGGCATACAAATCATCGGCAAATTGGGAAAAACAATCAACTTCCGGCGTTCCGCTTCACGTATTCAGCGTCGCAGTCGCGGTGACACTGCTCCTGCTGGCTATGGCCGGTATGAGTACCTGGACTATTCATCAAAGGATGGAAAAGCTCATCACCGACCAAGTGACTACTGAGCAGCTTGCCGGCAGAATCGACGCAAATCTCAGGGAGTTTCGTCGGGGGATTATGATTGCCGGCGTTTTGGTGGCGGCGAGCGCGTTGATACTGCTGTCGGTCTGGCCGTGGATATTCCTGCGGGCCAAGAGAAGTATTATCGAACGGCGCCAGGCCCGTGAAAACATCGGCGAAATGAACAGGGAACTGCAACATTCAATCGATCGCGCAAATCTGCTGGCAAGAAATGCAACCGCCACAAATCAGGCCAGGAGCGATTTCCTGGCTAGTATGAGCCACGAAATCCGCACCCCAATGAACGCGATAGTAGGATTCGCTGAGGTCCTTAAGGACGGACCTCTGACAGGGGAACAGAAAGCCCATATTGACATTATCAAGGACTCGGCCCACAGCCTGCTGAAGACATTAAGCAATATCCTCGACATCTCCAAGATCGAGGCTGGAAGGCTTGACGTCGAGATCGGCCAGTGCCGCGTGGACAGATTGCTCAATTCAATCGAATCCATGATGCGGCCTCAGGCGGAAGAGAAAGACCTCGAATTCCATGTCGCCGCCAACGGCGCGATGCCCCCCGTCATACGCACGGATGCGCTTCGTCTGCGTCAATGCCTAGTAAACCTTGTCCATAATGCGATAAAGTTCACCGAGCACGGCTACGTCTGCATAAACGCAAATTTGCAGAAGGACAACAGAAAGGCCTATATCCGTTTTGACATTGAAGATACCGGTATCGGCATAACACCTGAGGATCGGCACGCGATATTCGAATCGTTCGTCCAGTCAAAGAAACATGTCGGCAGTTTTCCGAGAACAGGATTGGGTTTGACAATAACAAGACACTTGGCCGAACTGCTGGGCGGAAGCCTGAGCCTGACCAGCGAGCCGGGAAGAGGCTCCGTCTTCTCGCTTGTCATACCCGCAGGCGTTGACATCGATGCAATGCGTTCTGGCAAGTCACCCGCGCCTTGCCGGCCAGAGTCTTCGGAAGAGATAGACCTGGACGGCGTCCAGTTCGAAGGACGAGTGCTCGTCGCTGAGGATGCCATTACAAACCAGATGCTTATTAAGCTGCTACTGGAGAAGATGGGATTCGACGTAACCGTCGTAAAGGATGGACGCGAGGCGGTCAATAAAGCCGAAAGCGGAGAATTTGATTTGATCTTCATGGACATACACATGCCCAATATGGACGGCTGCGAGGCCACCAGAATACTGCGAAAAAAAGGCATTACAGCGCCCATAGTCGCGCTTACCGCTGATGCCATGAAAGGCGACGACAGGAAGTGCCTGGCCGCAGGCTGCAACGACTACCTGCCCAAGCCAATCGACCGCAAATGGCTCTTATGCATCCTCCAAAAATACCTCGACCCGGTAAATATCGCTATCGCTTCAAGCGATGCGCCGATGGCGTCATAGACCATCCCGATCAGACCGCTGCTATTCCAGGTCCTTGATGGATTCATACAATTTCAGCCAGGCCTCGGCGTCTATGTGCTCTCGCAC
>JAFGTU010000346.1 GCA_016933985.1 Sedimentisphaerales bacterium
CCAGTGGTTCGTGTTTCTTAGAAGGATAGGAATGGGAGGCCCGCCCTGCAACATCGTCTTTCGCGATTGCCCGCGGGTGCTCGTGTCTCTGCTCGGCCATGATCTCCGCGGCGATCTGGCTCTCTCGCCGGACCTCGCTCAGCCTCTAACGTTGGGCAATCTCACCCTTAGCAGGGCCACTAAGCCAGTCGGAATCAGTATGTACTCCCTATACTGCACCGGCGACAAGACCGACCTCACCGTCCGAGGCCCCGCTGCAATCGCAGAGCTGATGCAGTGGGGCGGAAGGCTGAATTTCCGCGGCACGCCCGGAGAGAACGACCTGACCCTTCTGTGCACCACCCTCGAAGCCAAAGGCACGGCTCAGTTGCACCTCGAAAACGTCCACCTCGGCCGCCCGACGACGTGGAGCGAGCAGAACACAATGGGAGAGGCTAACGTTGCGGAAAATGCCGCCTTCAAAGGCAGCCACGTATCAATCAACAGGGTAGCCCTCCATACCCGGGACCGGGGCTCGATTGTGTTGGATAACGTCAAGAAGCTCGGCCCCATCGTCCGGCGCCGAGAGGGAGGCCCCATAGTGGTCAACATGACCGAAGATTCACCCCATAGTGTGACGCCTGACGAATCGGCCCGATAAGGATCACCGCACAACGCCGCCCCAGCGAAACAGCTATCTTGTCCGGCCCGGCGGCTCTGACTGCCTTGATGCGCCCGCTGCCGGGGTCGGCTCGCAGCCACTGTGCAGCCTGCGGAGCGGTAATAGTCGCCTCGACCGACTCGCCGCCCACGTTCACTATCAGCACTATCTCCCTCCAGCCACGCGTAAACCGCCCGACAACAACGCGATCGCCGGCCCCGCTGACAATGCCTGAAAGCTCGCGAAACTCCGCGCCCTCGCCCCCGCGAACCACCTTGCCGCCGGCAGTCTCGAATTCCTTCATTTGCTTGTCTGCTCCCGCCGGCAATTCGACTCCCGAAGGCAGCACCAGAGTATCGAAACCTCGCCCCTTAATGAACAATTGCCCGTTACGGACCGCCGCCGAACCGAGCAGCTCGTGGTCGGCCAGCGCAAACGGAATCTGCCGACGCGTCATCCGCTGTCCGAGCGACATAAACGAATTAACGATTGTTTTCATCCGCTCCGACTGCGACTCGACCGTCAGCTTCTCCGCAATCGGCAGGTACTCGCCCCACGCATCATAAATCGGATAGTATAGCAGCACGCTCGGCTCAGCACGCGCCTCTCGCAGCAGGGCGTTGAGCCGGCCGACAAAATCGCAATAAGCCCGATAGTCTTCCGGCGAGCGCGCCGCGCGGTTATAGTAAAGTGTAAACTCCGTCACCCCCATCGCCGCCTGCCACGCCGCCGTTGCGCACATCTGCTCCAGCGAAGCCGGTCCTCTCTTGGCCATATTCTCTGAGAAATCGCTCACCTCCGTCATCACCCGCCGCCCGCCGTTGAAGATCGCCGCCGATCCGGGCAATGATGCGGTGAGCCAGCCTGTATAAATCACCGCCTCCGGGTCCGATGTCAGCATATCCAGGCCGGGTATCTGCATTTGCATCAGCATCTTGAGCGGATTGCCCTCTAAAGGCACGCCGTGCACAATCTGCTCCTCCCACAGTATGTGCCCGGAGGATGCCACCTTGTGTTCGCCGGCCCATTTCTTTAGCCTCCCGTAATATCGCTCGGCGAAGAGATCCGTCACCAGCGCCCAGAATTGCCGCCGCACCCGCCGGTCGTCATCGCTGTCACCGGCGAACAGGCTTTTGCGCACCGGAGCGATATCTTCACCGTACCGCTCTTTGTACTTCGCAGCCAAATCCGCCACCCAGGGCACAGAGGCCAGCGGCTTGATACTCTCATCCAGAGGATCGGCAACACGCACGTTCTTGGCGACCTCCGCAGGCAGAGGCCCGATGTTCGTCGCCATCAGCGAAGGCTCATCCGTGAAAAACGCCTTTATCGTCGAGCCGAAAAATCCTTTCAGCCGTTCCCAATATGCATCATGCGTCACCTTCACGAAGCACTCGACGGCCTCGGCATCGAGCAGATTTGGATAGCGACGCGCTGCATAGAAATTGTTGCTCGCGTGGGTATGCTCGTAGGATGCCCGCAGAATGAACCGGTCAGGCAGCGATGGGTCGTAAGCCAGGGCGAGCGCCTCGAATTTAACATCCTTCTCCAACACCAGCCCCCCAGCCGCCCCGCTGGGATACCCATCTTCATCGTATATCCAGACCACTAATCCGGTCTTTGCGCACGCCTGCACCGCATTGATAAGCGCTTGCCAATGCTCCTGCGACCGCAAATACTGATTGAAGTTGACGTTGCATACAATCCCGCCGAGCCCAAGCTCCTTCAGCTTGCTCATCGCCTCCGGCGTAGCCTGCCCCGCCGGCAGACCGTGAACTATCTGCAGAGGACGCAGCTCGGCAGAGGGGGCCGACCACGCAGCCAGCCATTGAACCGGCAACCCGGCCCCCGGTAGTTGATCCTCGCCTCGCACCTCGGCGGGAAACTGTATGCGGGGCTCCTCAGCCCCCGCGCCCGTCATAGAAAGGCCCGCCGAGAACAAACACGCCAAAACGACGCCCACAAGTTTATAGTTGAATCCCGTCATCAGATTTTAGCAAACCGTTTGAGCGCCTCGGCTACGTTGTCCGGCGTCCCGAATGCCGTCAGCCGCAAGAATCCTTCCCCGGCCGCCCCGAAGCCGGCCCCCGGCGTGCTGACAACGTGCGCTTTGGTCAGCAGCAAATCGAAGAACTCCCACGACCCCATCCCGTTCGGCGTCTTGAGCCATATATACGGCGCATTCACCCCCCCGTAAACCGTATAGCCTAACTTGCTCAGCGTCTCACGAATCACCTTCGCGTTGCCCATATAGATATCGATAATCCGGCGAACCTGCTTCTTGCCTTCCGGAGTATAAGCCGCCGCCGCCCCGGCCTGCGTTACGTAGGAAACCCCGTTAAACTTCGTGCAATGCCGCCGGCTCCATATCGGATTAACGTCAACCGCCTGCCCGCATTTCGTATAGGCCTTGAGCGTCTTCGGCACAACCGTGAACGCGCAGCGAACCCCCGTAAAACCCGCTGTCTTCGAGAAGCTGCGAAACTCGATAGCAACGTCTTTGGCCCCCGCAACCTCATAAATCGAATGCGGTATCTCAGGATCGGAGATAAACGCCTCGTACGCGGCGTCGAACAGGATTATCGCCTTATTTGCTTTGGCGTATGCCACCCACTCAGCCAACTGCTCCTTCGTCGCCACCGCACCCGTAGGATTATTCGGAAAGCAAAGGTAAATCAAATCGACCTTATCCTGCGGCGGCCTGGCCACGAAACCATTGGCCTCCGTGCACGGCATATACACAATCCGCTCGTACCGCCCGTTCTTCGCGGCCCCGCCCGTCCGCCCGGCCATAACGTTCGTATCCACATACACCGGATAAACCGGGTCTGTCACCGCAACAACATTATCCAGCGAGAAAACCTCCTGAATATTGCCGGTATCGCACTTCGCCCCATCGCTGACGAATATCTCATCCAGCTCGACCTCCACCCCGCGAGCGGCATAATCGTTCTTCGCTATCGCCTTGCGCAGAAACTCATAGCCGACGCCCCCGTCGTCATACCCGTGAAACGTCTCCGCCCGCCCCATCTCGTTCGCAGCCTTCTTCATAGCCTTGACAATCGCCGGCACCAAAGGCTCAGTTACATCCCCAATCCCCATACTGATTATCTTCGCATCCGGATGAGCCGCCTGAAATGCCCGCCGCCGCCTCCCAATCTCAGGAAACAAATACCCCGCCTGCAGCTTCAAAAAATTCTCATTAATATGAATCATCAAACAAACCTCGATACTCTGTTCTGGATGCTCGATACTCGACCCAAGAGCGAGCGATTGTAACTGCTTGCCAATACATACGTCAAGCGAATAAGGACGTTGGTCGACTCACCGGCAATCAGATCTTCCACTTCAGCTTTCGCATCACAATCCTCTCGATTTTAGCGAGATGTTCTTCCGGCGCTAGCGAGTCAAACGGCTCTAATTCGCTGAAGACACCTTCGGGTGAAACATCCGGGTCTTTCCCATCCCAATAGGGACCGGCTATGCCTGCTACCCACCCGCGATTAGCCATCCAATGAGGCTTGAGCGTGCGAAATCTGAACAGGTAGAATCGACACTTCTCAGATGATTCTTCATCCTCTCGTTCAATCACCTCAACCAATTCAATGTTATCAGGGATGGCATTCAACTCATTCGGATGAAGCAACCACGCCACAAGGTCGGATTCCGCAATGTGTACGAGCGTTCTGTATTCCTCCGGGAAAAGCTCCTCTTGTCCGATCATCTTTAAGGCACGATACGTCAAGCTGCGAGTCTCAGGCCTGCTTACCAGGTCTTGGATTTCTTCGGCCGGAACATCCTCACCTTTTTGCAGTCTGGCGATGATAGGATAAATCTGCCTGAGCAGGGTATCCGTCCTGCGTCTGCCACGAATCACCATTACTATAAAGAGCCCGCCCACAGCGACGATGATCGCTACCGCTAATCCGCCAATCACTATCAGCGCTTGTCTCATAATTCACTCCACTGCCGTCTAAGTTGTTTCATTTGGTTTTTCATCCGACTTCTTCCTCCTTCGCAACCACGCCCCATCTTCTCTGCCTCGGCCGAAGTAGAAGGCGCAGATGATGCCGATGCCTATCAGGACCAGGGGCACGCCGCTGTTCTTGTGGAGGTGCGTCAAGAAGAAGCTCAGGCTCTCATCCTCGGCAAACGGCGCGAATCTCCATTCCGAGAGTATCCCCGCCGCTAACCCTAAGATGGCACATACAATCCCCAGCCTCGTCGATTTCCGCCCCGAAAGCGACCCGCACCCGATCCCAACGAGAGCCCCCTGCAGAACAATCGCATAGAAGCCCTGCCCCGCAATCACCATAAAAAGAAAATACCCCAACACCCCGCCTCCGACACCGCCCGCAAGGCCATGCACCGTTCCCACTCCCGGGCAACCATTTCCCACGAGTTTTCCCGCATTGTCCCGCCCATCTCGCAGCTCACTTCTTTTTTCACTCATCTGCAATTTCCTTATCTCGAATTCAACGCGCCTAATCGTCGGACTCATTCCGGACAAATCGTCGTGACGCATTTGCCCAATCCGTATCGACCGCGGTATCTGACGACCAGGGCCTGACCGGCATGTCCGCAAATTCCTTGCGAATCACGATTGTCCCCGCAATAAAATCATGCAGTGCCCGCTTGCGCTTGTTCAGAAGAAGAACAATCAATTCGCTCCATATCCACACCTGCCGAGTAGTTCTTACCGTCGAGAACCACGATGGCATAAGGGGGCGAAGGAGTCTCCTTTGCTCGAAGATTCCACTCGCATTGGAGTAATCTTCGCCGTTCACCCGAGCCAATATCCAAATCTCAACGCCCACAATCACAGCAGTGAAAGCGATATCTACGGCAGACCTCATAAATGCCTCATACCATCCGATCTTGCTGCCATCGGGTTTCGTGATCCTGATTCTAACCGCTAGCTTGCCGAGCGTTCCTCCGTAACATGCATTGAAATAAACCGTATACACTGCGAAAAAAGCGGTCGAAGGGATCACCATTGCCATTGCAAGAGTCTTGTCAAGTCCCCGCAGCCACATGAAGAAGAAGACAAGAGGCATGGCAATGAAGGTATCGGCCCACAGGGCGCAGAATCGCTTCCAAAAACTCGCATAGACCCGTTCGCCCGCGTAGTTGATCGGTAAGAACTCCATATTCGTCTCCACAGAAGAACGCTTACTTGGCGGCCCCTGTCGTCTCGCATCGCGCCGACTTCACGCCGCTTCGCACCAAAGCCAGTCCTGCAACAAGCATCGCACAAAAAAGGCCCTCTCGTCAAGTCTTTTCTTGGTTAGAACAATCATCACAGGACAGATAGCGTGAATTCTGCCGACAAATATGGTATGCTGCTGGAGGTAATGCCGATTATAATAGACAATCGCACAGATTCGTATGTAGGAGATTTTGACCAATGCAGTCGATACAAGATCAACCGCAGAGTAATATCAATAAGACGCGTCGCTCATTTCTAAAGCAGGCCACTGCAATCGCAGGCCTTGCCGCCTTCATGCCGCGGCTGTCGCTCGGTAATTCCGCTAATGGCAGACTCCAGCACGCCTCTATCGGCGTCGGAGGCATGGGCTGGAGCGACCTCAACTCAATCTTAAACGGCGGCA
>JAFGTU010000347.1 GCA_016933985.1 Sedimentisphaerales bacterium
AAGGCAAGAAGCTCCTCATCGGACTCGACTCCGACGCTCCGGGGCAGGGGCAGCGACAACCGAGGGCGAGGGTTGAATCCCTCAGTATGCGCCACATCCAGACCCGCCCTTGCGCACGCCCGCTGAAAGACTTTCATCGTCTCGGCGTGGGAAAGAAACCGCAAATTGCCCCAAATTCTGAACTTCAGGAGCACTAAAATAGTATCGTTCGTAGCTTTTATAACTCTTATCCCTGTTCGCAGGCCCTAACCGGCCTTAACGGCCAAAAAAAGGCCCAGCGAACCAACATTGGTGCGGAGAATCACAGAATCCTTTTATCGGGACATTATCCCCGCACGCCGGCCAAAGACAAGTCTTTTTTGAAAAAGCCCATCTTGTGGATATTCCCATTGCGAGGAAACGCGGGTTGCCGTCAAAATCGAATGGGAAGCGCTCCGCAGTATCACCATCGCCGTCGAGGTCGAACATATCGGTGGGGATGACGCTATTGTCCCCGGCGTCGATACAGGGGGACTTATTCAAAAACCCAATTCTCTTAGTTTTTCGGCTGTTAATGCCCCCCCCTGTGGCAGAATGTTTTCAAGCTGCTTTTTTATTGCCTTTACGATTATATCGGTTTCGATATTCACCAAATCGCCTGGTTTTGCGGTTCCGAGAGTGGTCGCCTTGAGCGTCTGCGGTATTACGGCGACGGTGAAGGTCGTGCGGTCCATCGCTGCAATCGTCAGCGAAACGCCATCCACGGCGACCGAGCCTTTGACGACCATTTGGCTGAGCAGCTCAGACCCGCCGGCGAACTTGATATCGGCAAATTGGCCTTGCCTCTCAACCGCCCTAACCGTCGCAGTGCCGTCGATATGCCCCAGGACGAAGTGCCCGCCGAAGCGGTCGGTGGGCTTCAGGGCCGATTCCAAGTTTACCTTCGACTGCGGCTTGAGGCCTCCAATAGTCGATTTCGCCAGGGTCTCGCTGCTGACCTCGAACTCGGCGCACGAGCCTGATATTTGCGAGATTGTCAGGCAGACGCCGTTTATTGCGATGCTGTCCCCGATTTTGGCGTCGCGGGCCAATTCGCCGAGATCGACCGCCAGCAGCATCGCTCCCTGTGCCGGGCGAGCCGATTTTACCGTGCAAATCGCTTGTATGAGTCCTGTGAACATCGAGAAACCATTCAGCCGTTCATAATACTGCCCGGCGCCGGCGGGCGATTTTTACAATTGAAGCAAAGCCGACGAAACGGTACAATCAATTATAAGTTACGGATAGTCAATAATCAATGTTGGAAGGGTCGAATTGTTATGAACACGTTTTGGCTGAAACTGGCGGGGATGGCCATCGCGGTTGTTGTGGCTATTATCCTGATAGGCACGCTCACCGACGGCGGCAAGAAACCGGCGCAGCCGCAGGAGCCTGAGAAGGGTTTTTCTGATATGGCGAAGCGCGACCGTGAGGTGCTGAGCGACGTTCCGCAGCCCTCCGAGCCGGGCCCCGCAGCACAACAGAATACCAATGCTCAAAATCAGGCTGCTCAGCCGATAACCATTCCGCCCCAGCCGGTTGACGAGCCGCTGCCTGAATTCAGGAAGCTGGAATTCGAGGAAGAGGTAGAGGCGGAGAAGCTGATGGAGTGGGTCATAACCCAGCGCAGCATGGGAAGACTGCCGGTGATGGGCTATGGCGAGATGGTTCGCAAGTGCCGTGAGATAAAGCAGCGCTGGCCCGGAACGAAATATGCCTACCAGGCGACAAAGGCACTGGCCGACCTGCTGCCCAAATACCACAAGATGTACAACATCAAACCCGAAGAAATGGACCTCAAGAAATTCTAACGGGGATAGATTAAAGGCCAAGCCAGCTTATGGATAAGCTGTTTGAGCATAACATGCTTGATATCGACGACGCTTTCACTGAAAGTAGCAGAATCGTTCTTTATGGCGGCGACTGTTTAGATGCGGTCAGGCAAATACCGACAGAATCAATTCAGCTTGTAATTACGTCTCCACCATACAACGTTGGCAAATCCTATGAACACAACGCGGCATTTGACGAATATCTGGGGGCTATTGAACCTGTCGTGCAAGAATTAGTAAGAGTGGTATCGCCGCAGGGCAGTCTCTGCTGGGAGGTTGGAAACTACGTGGAAAAGGGAGAGGTATTCCCGTTGGACGTATTCTACTATTCGATTTTCAAAAAACTGGGATTGCGTCTTAGAAATCGTATTATCTGGTATTTCAATCACGGTTTGCACGCATCAAAGCGTTTCTCCGGGCGCTACGAGACTCTTCTATGGTTCACTAAGACGGACGAATATGTATTCAATCTTGACGCGGTTCGAGTCCCATCGAAGTATCCCGGCAAGAGACACTTCAAAGGGCCTAAAAAAGGCCTGCCATCGTGCAACCCCAGAGGGAAGAACCCGTCTGATATCTGGGAAGTAGTCGCACAGGACTGGGAACGAGAATTGTGGGACATCCCGAACGTGAAGGCGAATCACCCGGAAAAAACCGTTCATCCGTGCCAGTTTCCTATCGAACTGGTGCAACGGTGCGTTCTTGCGTTGACAAACGAGGGCGATTGGGTGCTCGATCCATTTGCAGGCGTGGGTTCTGCTCTTATAGGCGCACTTATGCACGATCGCCGGGCAATGGGTTGTGAAAAGGAAGAAGAATTTCTGAAAATCGCAAGAAAAAGAATAGAGGATTACTATGAGGGCGTGTTGCAGGTTCGTCCCCTCGGCAGGCCTGTTCATAAGCCAAGCGGCAGAGAGAAAGTCTGCCAAGCTCCTCAGGAGTGGAGTGAAAAAGACGAAAAGGAAGTTCTGTTTAAATGATAATCGCAGGGACATATTCTTTCAACAACGGGCTTAACACTCTTAAGCGGCAGTATCCAAAGCTACTGGCTGAGATCAGGGAGATTATTGCTGAAGTGGATGCGGCGCGCTGCAAAACGAAGAAGAGCAAAGAGAAAACCATGCCCGGGCGCTTGTTGTACAATCCGAGAAAGTTGAACACTGCCTTTAAGAAGCAGTTTACCGCGAGGGGCTGGGTAAAGAAAAAAGTGGCGTGTGATTATCCCACAGACTTTTATGAAGCAGATTACAGGTCCAAGCCTCTGAATACTGGTGCGTTCCGCGAGATGGATTTTCTAAAGGACGACCTCGGTGTTGAGGTGCAATTCGGTAAATATGCATTCATGGTGTATAACGTGTGCGCGAAGATGACCATTTTTCACAATCTCGGCTTCATCAATGCCGGGGTGGAAGTAGTTCCCATAAAGAACTTCGCAGACGAGATGTCAACGGGCGTGTCTTATTTTGAGCAGTTTGTCTGGGACCTCCAGAAGCGCGGCGTCGCGAATATTGATATTCCTGTGTTGATCTTGGGTATAGACAAGTAGTAAGGGCTATTTCCGGTCTCGTTTGCAAAACTGGACAGAACGGCATTCTTGGAGCAAAGTATTGATGAGCGGCACAATATCAACGGCTAATATACCTGTGATTTCTATTACTGCCGATTGCCTGCCGGAGGCCTGGGAGAAGGCTGTCCTGGCGGTTTGGGACCGGGGGCTTGAGGTCAAGACGCAGTACGATAAGCCCAACGACCCACCGAGCAGGGATGCGACTGTTATGGTTGCCGTAAGCGATCCGTTCAACGAGCCTCGGATTCACAAGAATTTCCCCGGCGGGCCGGAGGAGCTTGAGTCTTATCAGCAGGAGGTTGTCGGCGGGATCCACGACCACTGGATCGACCCGGCGGCGGGCAAATGGACATACACATATCACGAGCGGTTGTTCGCATACTCACCCGTAGAAGACATACGCGGTGCCGATTCGCCCAAACCGTTTCGCAACGTGAACCAGATTCAGTATATTATCGATTGTCTATCGAGGGCCGGGCACAGCCGGCGGGCGCAGGCGATAACCTGGATGCCGACGGCAGACCCGGAAACGGACGATCCGCCCTGCCTTCAAAGGATATGGTGCCGACTGGTGGCCAATGAAGCCGGCGAGCTGTCACTGAATATGAATACGCACTGGCGCAGCAGAGACCTCTACAAGGCATGGTTTATGAACGTCTATGCCCTCACCGACCTCCAGCGGATCATCGCCGAAGGCATCTCCGAGGCCAAAGGCGCGCCCGTGAGGGTTGGCAGGTATGTCGATATCAGCGATTCGCTGCACATCTACGGCAGCTACTTCAGGGAGGTGGAATGCGAAGCCGAGAAGATGCGGAGAAGCCCCTTTACCGAACGCGCCTGGCGGAGCGACCACCCCGCCTTTGAAATGATGACGCTCGAAGCAAGGGAGAACCTGGCCAAAGACCCCGACTGGTACGCCAAGGCCAGAAGTTGAACATGGCTTTTGCCGTAGATGCGGGCCTTGCGGCCGCCGGCTTCTTCATAACGCCCATGTACTTGCGTGGGATTAAAGAGAATAGAGAATCCACGACGGAAATATTGTGGACTTCTTAGCGTTTGGAGCCGATTCTTAGGGTAAAGTGAATTCTTTCGGGCCAGCCTATCTGTGCGTGATTCCGGTTTGTCGCGGAATAAGCTGGGTGGTTTATGGAAGGTATTGTGTTGAAAAGAGTTGCGCTCGTTTCGATTGTCGTGTTGTTGTGCATAGCGGGGTGCTCGCGGTTCGGCAGGAATAAATCCGATGAAGGTGGGTATGCTCAGACGCTCGGCACGAGCGGTGGAATGGCGGCGTATTTGCAGAATCAGGCCCTGGCGGAGTTGGAGTCGGTCGAACCCTGGCAGAGCAAGTACGGGGACGGATTGAAACTGACGACCACCCACTACGAGATTCTCACGACGCTCTTCGAGCCGTTGATGCTGCGTCAGCTTCCGCGGTTTATGGAGTCGGCATATCGCGGCTACAAGGACCAGTTGCCCGAGCCGATCGAGACGACGAATAAATTCACAATATATCTCTTCGCCCACCGCGAGCAGTGGGAGGATTTCACCAGGGGCTTCACCGGCGAGCGCGCCGAATTGTTCTGCAAGATACAGGCAGGGGCCTATTGCCATAACGATACGTGCGTGACGTACAATATCGGAAGGAGCAGGACCTTCTCGGCGCTGGGGCATGAAGGCTGGCATCAGTTCAACGGCAGGCACTTCGAGTATCGGCTGCCGAGCTGGCTCGACGAAGGCGTCGCGATGCTGTTTGAGCAGTACAGAGTTGACGGCGAGCAGTTCTATTTTGAGCCCGGCCGGAACGAGTATCGCCTGGATGCGCTGGCGGCGGCGCTCAAGAAGAAGCGAATAATCCGGCTGAAGGACCTGCTGGCCACAAACCCCGGCGAGGTGCTCGCTACGGACGAACAAGATGCGGTGATGGCGTTTTACAGCCAGTCATACGCGCTGGTGCGGTTTTTGCGGGAAGCTGAGAACGGCCGGAGGCTCAGCGCATATCGCCGGCTGCTGCGGGATGGGCTGCGGGGGGACTGGCCGATAGATAATGTCAGCAGGAGAATCGCCCGCGATAGAAACGAGCCGAGAACCGTATTGTGGAACCGAATCGTGGGGACCGGATTGTTCGAGAAGTACATCGACGAAGATATCGAGAAGATCGAGAAGCAGTACATCGCGTACTGCAGAAATATAGTCGAAGGCTTGGATTGACCGACATGTCCGGGCATGATTCTATATCTTTTGTCTTGGCGTCTGGGTCGCCGCGGCGGAGGGAGCTGTTGGCCGAGGCTGGGTACGACTTTAGATTTGTTCTTCCGGCAGTTGACGAATCGGCCTTTGTCGCAGAGGGCATCGAGGCAGGCGAATACGCCAAGCGACTTGCTTTGGCCAAGGCAAAGAGCCTCGCAAAGCGATTCTGCGATTCGTTGGTCGTGGGGGCTGATACCGTTGTTGATTTTGACGGCGAGCTAATCGGCAAGCCGGCCGATGCGAAAGAGGCCGAGCGGATTACCGTGAAACTCTTCAGCACGCCTCACAAGGTGGTCACCGGCGTTGCGATTGTCAGGCTAAGCGACGGGACCGAGCTGGTTGAGAGCGATTCGACGACCGTGTATCCGAGGAATCTGACGCCGCAGCAGATTGCCGAACATATCGCCGGCGGGACGTGGCGGGACAAAGCCGGGGCGTACGCGATACAAGAAACCGGCGATCAATTCGTCGAGAGAATCGAAGGCAGCCTGACAAACGTAATGGGCCTGCCTATGGAATTGCTGCGGCGGATGCTAAGCAAAGTCGGCGGCTTCGAGAGACGGTAGCAAAGTAGCGGCGTAGAATCTTGCCTGTTGTTTCCAAGGCTTATGCTATAATGATACGGTTCGAATATGGGTAGTCTGAGAAGACATAAGCTCTTGGAAAGCAGGATTTTCGATGAGACGATCAGGGGTGTTGAGGTTCTGTGCGGTGCTGGTGTGCTCATTTGTTTTCGCACAAGCGGCGTTCGGGGGCGAGAAGACGTGGTCGCTGGTCGAGGCCGACTGGATTCGGCAGGCTGAGGCGTGGATTGAGCCCCCGAAGCCCCCGCAGACGTTTGAGGATGCCCGCGGAGCGGTCGATGGAGTCAAGGACGGCAAGTACGGCTTTCACGTCGGCCACCAGGCCGATCCGTGGTGGCAGGTTGAATTGGGGCCGAAGCCGATTCGGGTCTCTCGAATAGTCGTCTATAACCGTCTTGACTACGAGCCGGGCCTGCACAACGCCGACAATCTAATTATTCTCACATCCGACGACGCCAAAGACTGGACCGTTCGGCATCGCAACGACAAATTCTTCGGCGGCGTCGCAAAGGGCGGTCCGCTTGAAGTTCGTTTTGACGGCGAAGGCATCATAGCTCGATACGTTAGGCTGATGATACCGAGCCAGACGCCGATCTTTTTTCACCTGGATGAGGTTGAAATCTATGGCCCGGATAAGCCGGAGGTTAATCTGGCGTTGGGCAGGCCGGTCGATCAGAGCAGCACAAGCCCCTGGTCAACGCCGAAAGGCAGGGTTGAGACCAAGCCTGAAGTTGTCTATCCGGTAGAGTACTTTCTGCAGCGCGGGCGGCGGCTTGCCGAGGACCTGAGACAAATGTCGGTCGAGACGGGACCGTTTGCGGCGGAATTGCAGAAGCTGGAAGAGGACTGCAGGAAGCTCTACTCGCAAGCATCCGATGAGGCTCAGCGGGAGTTGTATCTGCGGGTGAGGCGAGTTATCCGCCGGCTTGCGTTCTCCAATCCCCTGATTGATTTCGGCGAGCTGCTTTTCGTTAAGCGGTTTACTCAGGAAACTTATCCTGATGTGTGTTTGAATCACATGCCGTGGGTATCGCGGCCGGGCGGCGACATCTGCATAATCACGATGGCCGGGCCGGACGCAGAGCCGAAAGTCCGCAACATTCTCAACGGCGCCCTCGGACCGGGGCACGTCCACGGCATGG
>JAFGTU010000348.1 GCA_016933985.1 Sedimentisphaerales bacterium
ACCGTAGCCAACAAGTCGGCGTGCCGGGCGTCGGTGACGAGGGCAAAACCGGCGAGCTTCGTGGCGACCATGGGAGGCATCGGCGGCATTGTCCCCTGTGGTGTGATTTGCGAGACTCCAAGACCATCGGGCCGGCCTACATTGGGGCTGGCGAGAAATGCGTCGTAGCTCGTGACGGGGACGAGCACGGCCTGAAATACGCTGCCGTTGGGATCGGCGGCGCCGGGCATCGGCATTGCAAAAAAGCCGAATGTCCCGTTCATATTCACGCCAGCTAACTGTGGGTCGCCCAGGATGCCGGCAAACTGCATCTGCGCGAGCATGGACAGGGCCAAAGGCAGAGGCGAGAGCCCGGTAAGGAATTGGTCCATCTGGCTGAGCGTGTAGCTGAAATTGTTGATTCGCGTGCAGGCGATGCTGTCTGCGGGGACGACTCCGAGCAGGCCCGGGCTCTGGGCGCCGGGGTTCGACGGAGGCCGAGCTTGAAACGCGCCAAAGGCAGGGGCCAGAGCCAATGCCGTCAAGGCTCCGAACAAAACGACGTGTTTTAGTCTTAGAGTATTCACTTTTCTTACCCTCACTATAGTAACAAGTTCATCTTCCTGTAAAACGGCCACTACCATAATACAACATTTTGCGGGGAATTGCAAGGCAAACCGGGCGATTCTGTTTTTTTGACGGCGGGAGCCGGGGCACAGGTTACCGGGGATGAACAGCGTTTTTTGGGGTTTTTAGGGTCTTTCTCCGACCTTGGCGGAACAGTCTCGTGTGTAGTATGTCGGACGTGGGATGTCGTATTTTGGTGTCGGATGAGATTCTTGCTTGCTTCGCCCCCTTTACTGTGCTATAATTCGGCTTGTAGAACTAATTTTCGAGGAGTTGAAAATATGAAGTGGAAGATAAGTGCGAGAATGTGCCCGGCGGTATTGCTGCTCAGCCTGTGTCTAATCCGGCCGGCCTGGGCAAGAATAATCACCGTCGATGACGACGCTGCCGCAGACTTCAACAACATCCAGGCCGCAATAGACGACGCAGCCGACTGGGACATAGTCGAGGTCAAACCCGGGACATACACCGGCCCCGGAAACTATAACATCAGCTTTAATGGCAAACCCATAACCGTCCGCGGCACAAATCCCGATGACTTCGAGGTCGTCGCCGAAACCGTGATTGACTGTAATCAGCAGGGCTGCGGATTCATATTGGAAAGCAGCGAAGACACAGACTCGGTCCTCTATGGACTTACAATCACCGGCGGGAGCCCCGGAATAACCATTGCGGGCAGCGGTGCGAGAGTACTCGCCTGCCGATTCACCGACAATGGCGGCGTCATGGAGTGCGAAAATTCCACCGCCCTTATTGGCAGTTGTCTTTTTAGCGAAAACACGACGAGCGAAGGCGGAGCGATTCGCAGTTATAGTAGCACCCTGACTGTTTCGGACTGCTCGTTCAACGAGAACACCGGCATACAGCGCGGCGGAGCAATGTTTAACCTGAATAGCACTTTGATAGTAAACAATTGCACATTCGAGGCGAACAGAGGAATCTTGACAGGCGGTGCGCTGCATATCGAGAACTCTAATGCAGCAATCACTAATTGCCGTTTTGAGAACAATACGGGCAACTACGGCGCGGCAACATACAACTATCAGGGAAGGATCACGTTTCTCAACTGCAAATTCGTCGGTAATTCGTCTGTTAATGCAGGAACGGTGTGCAACTACCACAGTAACCCTATATTCACGAACTGCCTTTTCAGCCAGGGCACCGGCAACGTCGAAAGACCAAAAGAATACGGCGGCATAGTCTTCGGTTTATTCCAGAGCAACCCTATATTATCTAACTGCACATTCGTCGGTTATTCCAGTAGTATGCGCGTGTTTGAATCCAGTAAGCCTGTTATAAACAACTGCATCTTCTGGAGCGACCTCTTAGGCGAGGAGATCGGCAGCGATACCGCTTTGATTACGTATTCGAATATACGCGGCGGCTATCCCGGCGAGGGCAATATCAACGCGGACCCGTGTTTTGCAGATGAGGATTACGGCAATTACCGTCCCCAGCCGGACTCACCCTGCGTCAATGCCGGCGACAATTCCGCGGTACCACCGGCTATCTTGACCGACCTAATGGGCAACCCCCGCATCTATGATGGATCAGTCGATATGGGCTGCTACGAGTATGCCGGGCCTGTTATTATATATGTTGACGCCAATGCGCCGGGGCAAGAGACCGGCAAGTGCTGGACCGATGCTTACACGGACCTCCAGCCGGCTCTGCTCGAGGCCCTGGCCGGCGACGAGATTCGCGTCGCCGGTGGTGTCTATCCGCCCGGGCCTCTGCCCGGCTTTCCTTACCCGACTTACATATCTTATCCGACTTGCACAACTTCAGAAGATGCTGCGACTTACGAAGGCGACAAGCCTCCGGTCTATCCATCGCCGAAGTACCCCAATTCAAAATTCTACTACTTCGGTCTGAAGCACGCGGTATTACTTTCGGGCGGCTACGCGGGGGCCGCCGGAGCCGATCCTGACGAGCGAAATATCCGCCTGTATGAGACTATTCTCACGGGGGATCCCAACGGACGAAACTCTCAAGGCACGGACCTCTATGCCCTCATCAACAACAGCTATCACGTTGTTGTAGCCCGGCATGTTGACGAGACCGCCGTCATCGACGGATTTACCATTACCGAAGGCTGGAATTTCACTCCCACGGTATCGGGCTCGATGTACGATCCGGATGGATTCGGCGCAGGAATGTATATCGAAAGGGCCTCTCCGACAATTCGGAACTGCACTTTTATAAGGAATTACGCCGAATATGGCGGCGCCGTCGCCTGTTGCAACGCCGATCCGATATTCATCAACTGTATCTTCACCGTCAATTACGCCTCTCTCGGCATGTACTCCCGGTTCGTTCGTTATTATCCCGCAGACGGCGAGGGCGGAGCTATTTGCTCGGCGTATAGTCATGTAATGCTCAAGAACTGTACAATCGCAAGAAACTTCGCGGGCGATGAAGGCGGCGCGATTGCGGTCGGGCCTTGCTGCAAGACCAGTGGCTTGCCGCCGTACAGACCGACGACGTTCGAACTGGTCAACTGCATTGTTTATAATAACCTGCCCAGCGAGATAGATTGCGCCCCGGACAACGCCTGGATTGTATATAGCAACGTCGAAGGCGGGTGGGCCGGCGAAGGCAATATCGATGTTGACCCGGTTCTAACCTGGGACGGGCATCTTATGGCGCCCTCGCCATGTATCGACGCGGGGGATCCAAATGACCCGGCGATGGACGGAGAAATCGATATCGACCACGAAGCTCGTATTCGCGATGGGCGGATCGATATGGGAGCCGATGAATTTCTCGATAGCGACGGGGACGGGTTGCCCGATTGGTTTGAATTGAGATACTTCGACGATCCCAACGCAGCGAATCCTTCAGCCGATTCCGACGACGACAGTTGGACCAACCTGGATGAGTATACAAACTGCTCGCTGCCCAACGTGTCACCGGTCAATTACTATGTCGATCCCATCACCGGTTCGGGTCATTATGACGGGCTGGCGCCCGAATGGGACGGCCAGCACGGCCCGCTCACAAACCTCTATGACGCCGTCCTTAAATGCAGGCTCAATCATAACGACAACATTATTCTTGCCCGTACTACGCACTATATTCCAAATAGTTATCTATCGTATAAGCCGGGCGGGCACCTGCTCGGTAAGGCTCTGACTATTCGCAGCACAAACCCCGCCGATCCATGTGTTGTAGCAGCCACTATCGTCACCGGAGTGCCAAGAGCATTCACTTTGGTCGAGAACGAGGGGCCCGGAACGCTTATTGAAGGAATCACGATTGCCGACGGTAATGCGCTCGATCCCTGCCCCGGAGGCTTCTGTCCCGGTGGAGAGCGAATACAATATGACGAGCCGCACGGAGGGGGCATACTCTGTCGATTTACAAACCCGACTATCAGAAGCTGCGTTATCAGGAATAACAACGCCAAGAGTTATGGCGGCGGAATATACGTCGAGCGTGCGAAGCCATCCATTATCGATTGCACAATAACCAACAACACATCCGGCTATCGAGGCGGGGGAATCTCCTGTGGGACCTGGGAGACGTCCGGCGGTAGCCCGATGATTAAGGGATGCACTATCACGAACAACTCCGCTCCGGGGGGCGCGGCCATATACTGCCGAGACGCCAAGCCAACTATCAAAAACTGTATAATCGCCGGGAATCTCGGCGACGATTACGGGGCCGTCTATCTTTCTGATGACAGCGATTCAACCGTAACAAATTGCAGTATTGTCGGCAATAGCCAAGGGGGGCTGTATCATCGCGGTGACGGTGCGACAATTACCAACAGTATCATCTGGGCTAACCGCACCTCGGCGATCACTGACATCACGGGCGGAGTTTCCGTCAGGTACTCGAATATCGAAGGAGGTTTCGCGGGGCCGGCTGTTGTGGATATCGATCCACAATTCGCCGCTCCGGGCTACTGGCGGTTAAACAGCACGCCTGAGGATCCCAACTATGATCCAAACGATATCTCCTGGGTCCACGGCGATTACCACTTGAAGAGCGAAGGTTGGCGATGGGATCCAGCTCATCAAAACTGGACATGGGACGATGTTACAAGCCAGTGTGTCGATACGGGCGATCCGACTTTTCCGCTCGGTGATGAGCCACTGTCAATCCCACTTGATCCGACGAACTATTGGGGCGTCAACCTGTACATAAACAAGGGGGCTTACGGGGGCACGACCGAGGCGAGTATCCCGCCGAACGATTGGGGCATGCCCGGCGATTACAATAATGACGGTGTGATCAGCTTTGTGGAATACGCGATATGGGCGGACGATTTTGTGTACACATATACCGGCCGTCCTCCCAACGTAAAAGCAGACCTGAGTGAACTGGCCGAATTCTGTAGTCAATGGCTTGGCACGACCTGGAATTTCTCCCCGCCGCAGAGAGGGGCCTCGGACCCCGATCCCGCCGATGGAGCCGTCAACATCAGCGCATATACTGTGCTGACCTGGCAGCCCGGCGCAGACGCCATATCGCACGACGTCTATTTCGGCACAACGAATCCCCCTGAATTCCAGATGAACCAAACGGCTGCAACGTTTGATCCGGGGCCACTGGCCTATGAAACAACCTATTACTGGCGAATCGACGAACGGAATCACATCGGCCGAGTCACAGGGGCCATCTGGAGTTTTACCACGCAAGAGGAAAAGACGCGGCGGTGTTTTCCGGCGGATACTCCTGTGTGGGTGGATGGGAAACTCGTGCCAATCGTAGATGTGGTCCCAGGGCAGAAGGTCGGGCGGGCTGATGGTTCGGCTGAGGTCGAATGGATTCAGGAGCATGGTGTGGGAGCGTATGATTGTTACGATGTGGTGTTTGAAAGTGGAAATCCCATCGTCGTTGTACATTCGCACCAATTCCTGACTGTCTCCGGCGAATGGGTGGCGGTGGAGAATCTGAGCAGCGGCTCGAAGCTTCAATCTCTGAACGGGCCGATGGCTGAGGTACTCCCGGTTGTTTGGACCAGGATGTTAGGTCTTTAAGGTAGTATTCTGGAGTAGCAGCCTCTTCTTTCTTTTTGCTTC
>JAFGTU010000349.1 GCA_016933985.1 Sedimentisphaerales bacterium
AAATAGAGCATCTTCCCGTGGCGGATTCGAGCGTCGATACGGTGATCTCGAACTGCGTAATAAACCTCTCGCCGGATAAGCAGCAGGTTTGGAATGAGATCGCTCGCGTCTTAAGGCCCGGCGGCAAGGCGAGCATTTCCGACCTTGCCCTGAAGAGACCTTTGCCGCCGGAGATTCTCAAATCCGCCGCCGCTATAGTAAGCTGCGTGGCGGGCGCGGTCCTCATAGATGAGACGCTAACGATGGCAGAAGAGGCCGGTCTTATTGACATTCAAATAGACCAAGAGGCATACGGCATTGATGTCCTCGTAGATTGCAATGATCCGCTCTACATAGTGGTTAGAGAGTCTTTGCCTCCAAACGGCAAACTCAGTGACTACATAGTGAGTGTCAATATCACGGCATTCAAACCCTGAGCATGGAAGAAACTGCCGGCAAGGAATCTTGGTATGGCGGAAGAAAACGCAAAGCAGATTGAAACAAAAGGATTAAATGTCTTTGAGAAATACCTTACCCTCTGGGTGGCTCTTTGCATCATCGGCGGCATCATCCTCGGCAAGGCCGCGCCTGGATTTGCCAAAGCGCTGGATGGAATGGCAATCCACGTGGGCAATGCGCCGGTAGTGTCGATCCCAATCGCAATCTGCCTGTTCTTCATGATGTATCCCATCATGGTCAAGATTGATTTTGCGGAGGTTATCAAGGCTGGCAAAAGCGTCAAGCCGGTCGGCCTTACCCTTTTCGTGAACTGGGCCGTTAAACCCTTCACAATGTACGCTATCGCCCTGTTCTTTCTGGGAACTGTGTTCTACTCGCTCATCGGTCCTGATGCAGTCGATCATATAAAGATGCCGTTCGGCCTCGACCTGCCCTTCGGAGCGACACACGGTGCAGGTCAGGTGGTTCTTGTCGAAGGGGTTAAGATGCTCGAAGTTCCTCTGTGGCGCAGCTACCTGGCCGGCTGTATCCTGCTCGGCATCGCCCCGTGCACGGCGATGGTCCTGGTCTGGGGGTACCTCGCCAGGGGAAACGACGGCCTTACCCTTGTAATGGTCGCGATCAACTCGCTGACAATGCTATTACTGTACGGAATCCTCGGAGGCTTCCTGCTGGGCGTTGGCCGACTGCCTGTTCCGTGGCAGGCATTGCTGTTGTCCATATCGATATACGTTGCCCTGCCGCTTGTGGCCGGCTACATCTCGCGAAAACTGATTATCGCCCAAAAAGGAGACCGATGGTTCAAGGACAGATTTCTCCATGTTCTCACGCCTATCACGATAATCGCCTTGTTGGTTACTCTGGTGCTGCTGTTCAGCTTCAAAGGCGAAGTAATCCTCTCAAATCCTTTGACCATCCTGTGGATTGCAATTCCGTTGTTTATTCAAACTAATCTCATCTTCTGGCTGGGCTACGGCCTTGCGAGAGTCTTGAGGCTGGAGTACCGCGATGCTGCGCCGGCGGCGATGATCGGCGCCAGCAACCACTTCGAGGTCGCCATCGCAACCGCAACAATGCTCTTCGGCTTGTCTTCAGGGGCCGCCCTGGCCACCGTCGTAGGAGTCCTTATCGAGGTCCCCGTAATGCTGATGCTGGTAAAGATCTGCCTTAGAACCCGGAATTGGTTCGGGCCGGCCCATGCCAGCCGCACAGAGGCCCGACTGTAAGGGAGGGCTTATCAACCGACGGCAGCGCACAAGACTATTGATTCTTGACAATTCAACGGCCGAGCATATATAGTATCGGCCAATGAAATGCCGCGCGTTCAATCGGCCTAATATGAATCAGTCGCCATAGTATCAATGGAGTTTGCGAATGGATCCCGCCATTTTCAAGGCATACGACATCAGAGGCATCTACCCCGACCAGATCGACGAGGAGGGCGCCTGGAAGATCGGCAGCGCCACCGCGCAGTTTCTCCGCTCACTGCTCACCGGGTATGACCGGGGCCAGGCGAATATGCAATCGCTCTGTGTCGGTCGAGATATGAGGACCCACAGCCCGGCCGTAGCAAAGGCCCTTATCAAGGGAATGAACGCAACCGGGGCCAACGTCTTCGATATTGGAATGATCGATACGCCCCAAATGTACTTCGCAATCAACCACCTCGGCACGTGCGGGGGCGTTCAGGTAACCGCCTCTCACAACCCGGCTACGTATAACGGCTTCAAGGTCTCAGGCCTTCAGGCCAAGCCGGTCGGGGCGGATACCGGCCTGAAAGACATCCAGCACATCGCCATGGCCCTTCCGCACACTAAAGGCAGGGGCAACGGCTCGGTCGAGAAACGCGATCTGACCGCAGAATACAAGAATCACGTCCTCAAGTTCCTCAAGCCCACCAAGGCCAAGCTGAAAATCGCCATCGACGCATCCAATGGTATGGCGGGAAAAGTGGTTCCCGCTGTCTTCGCGGACCTGCCCGTGAAAATCATCCCGATTAACTTCGAGCACGACGGTACTTTCAAGCACGAGCCGAATCCGCTCGTCGATGAGAATCTGGCAGAGGTTAAAGAAGCAGTCGTAGAAAACGGCTGCCAGTTCGGATTCTGCTTCGACGGCGACGCCGACAGGCTCATGATGGTCGATGAGAAGGGCCAAACCGTAACCTGCGACCTGATGACGGCCCTGATTGCCGCGTATTTCCTCGAAAACAACCCGAAGTCAACTATCGTCTATGACCTGCGAAGCAGCCGAGTCGTCGCCGAAGAGATTATAAAGTACGGCGGGACCCCGCGAAGAGAACGCGTCGGACACGCATATATGAAAAAGGCCCTGCGCGATTCACGCGCGGTCTTCGGCGGCGAGCTATCGGGGCATTTCTACTACCGAGACAACTTCTACGCCGACTCGGGCCTTATAACGCTTGTGCACATCCTGAATATCGTCGCCCAGGCGAAAAAGCCGGTCAGCGAGCTGATTGAGCCGCTGCGAAGATACAGCGCCAGCGGCGAGATCAACTTCGAGGTCGAAGACAAGCAGGCCAAGATGGAAGAGCTGGCAAGAAGATTCGCCGAAGGCAAGATAGACTACCTCGACGGCGTTACGGTCGGCTTCAAGGACTGGTGGTTCAACTGCCGACCCAGCAACACCGAGCCGTTCCTCCGCCTCAATATCGAGGCAAAGACGCCGGACCTGCTCCGAGAAAAGCTCGGCGAAATCGAAGCCCAGCTCGGCCAGCCCGTCCTGCACTGACCGTCGATAGCCCTATAGTTTATAAGGAGCCGGCAGAATATGGAAATTCACACAAAGACATGGCAAACGCCCAGCGGCCCCGTCGAGGGCGTCCAGACCAAATGGCCGGGATTCAATATCCTGCTCGTAACCGGCTCAAAGGCATTTCTCGCCTGCCCAGCCGTTGACGTTCAAGCCTGCCAGGGGTACGGGGTCGCCGCCGCCATAGTAGAAAGCACCCCGGACAATCCCATAGGCACGCTCGACAGATTCCCAAATCGAAACGTAAAGAAAGCAAACGAAAAAGCAAAAGCGCTCGGCATAACGGAAGGAATGCCCGTAACAGAAGCATTCGCACTTATAGCGTAAGAGCGTTAACAACCTATAGGCGGACGGGAATATGAAACTGACTGAACCAAGAATCGGCGAAATAATCCTCCTGGCTCTGGTCCTCGCGTTTTTCGGAATAGGCATTTTCTATTATCCGCGTCTTCCTGCCACAACACCCGGTCATCTCGACGGCCAAAGGCAAACCGGGCTTGGGTGCTATTCAAACATCCTCAAGACATTTGGTCTCAGTTCATTTGTGCTGTTCGTTTTCCTCCTTTATGCCATTCTTCCCAGATTGTGCCTCAGGGGCCCCAATTACAAATTCAAGTATTATGACCGTTTGATGATATGGCTCTTCACGTTCTGGTTATTCGGGCAGTACCATGGACTCCGATCCGAATTAGTCATGCCAAGTCTCGAACAGGAATTCACCCAAGTCAAGATATTGTGCGGTATAGCTTTAGGCTCCCTGTTTCTCCTCTTAGGAGACATGTGCTCACGTTTGAAGCCGTCCTGGCCCATCTTCACAAACCGTTGGATACGTCGGAACCCACAAGTCTTGGAGCAGACCATCAAATCGGTAGGCTGGTGGCTCAAGGCGGCCGGCATCTCCTCTCTTACGCTTGTCGTACTCCCAACGTACTTTTCAATTCCTGCCGCAGGCGTATGTTTACTCGTTGTAGAATTCTACATGTTCGTGTACCCGCATTACGCCCGCTTTAGAAAAAGCAGACGAGCGACCAAGCAGGTCGATACAAGTACTGGCGAGCAGAGAACTTAGCAGGTATACTCAACGAACATAGCGTTTTTCTTACTCAAACTGACCGATTCGTCGTGTCATCCCTGCGCAAGCGGGGATTCACTGATGAAGCGGGTGAGTGGATTCCTGCTTTCGCGGGAATGACAAATTGAGTTATCTTGCGATTTAATAAGGACTTATGGTGCCTATCTTTTCAAAAACGGTCAGTTTGAGTTCTTAGTGTGCGCGAGGCTTGCACCCAAGTCGATTTAGAGCTATAGTTAAGCGATGCCCGTACGAAACAAACAGGAGACAAACATGAGACAAGACAATCTTTCCCGACGTCGTTTATTGACCGCGGCCGGGGTTGCCGTTGGCGCTGCCGCTGTTCCAAGTATTGCCAAAGCCGTTGAGAAGCGCCCGGCGGGTTTCACTTACTGCCTCAATACCGGCACCATCCGCGGTCAGAAGCTCACCATCGACAAGGAAGTCGAGGTCGCAGCCAAGGCCGGCTACGACGCCATCGAGCCCTGGCTGGACGGTATCAACAGGTACAAAGAGGCCGGCGGATCGCTTAAAGACCTGAAGAAGATGGCCGGCGACCTCGGAATAACCGTCGAAAGCGCAATCTCTTTTCCGAGCTGGATTGTCGATGACGACGCCGAGCGAGCGAAGGGCTTCGAGCAGGTAAAACGCGAAATGGACCTGCTCGCCCAGATCGGCGGTAAGCGAATCGCCGCCCCGCCGGCGGGCGCGACGCGGGAGCCGGGCCTGAATCTCGATAAGGCCGCCGAACGCTACCGCCGGCTGCTCGAGCTCGGCGACGAAACGGGCGTTACCCCGCAGCTCGAGATTTGGGGATTCTCGCAGAATCTGCACCGCCTGGGCGAGGCGATGTACGTCGTCGTCGAATCGGGCCATCCGAAGGCATGTTTCATCCCCGATATCTTCCACATCTACAAGGGCGGCTCGGATTTCAACGGCCTCAAAGCTATCGGCGCATCCGTTATCCAGGTCTTTCACATGAACGATTACCACGCCGACCCCCCGCGCGAACAAGCCCGTGACAGCGACCGCATATTCCCCGGCGATGGCATCGCACCCATTACACAGATCATCCGAGACCTCCTCGCAAACCACAGCAGCGCGGTCCTCTCGCTCGAACTGTTCAACCCGATTTACTACCAGCAGGATCCCCTGGCCGTGGCCAAAACAGGCCTGGAAAAAATGAAATCCGCTGTTGAGAAACCATTGAGCACCGGTTAGAGTACTTGGTTAAGACTCCGTGCATGTGTCGCACAGTAAAACAGGCCAAGAGAAAAGTACAGAAAGAGAGGGATACCATGAAGCGCGCAATGCGTATTCTTGTCCTGACAGCCTTCTTTGTGAACTTAACGGTCTTAGGTTCTGCTCCAGGCCCTTTATTCCGCGAACCCTTGAACGACTTGTTCGGCCGACCACACCCGGCACTCGACGCTATAGACGCCGTGAAAGTCGTTGTCAGCCCCACCGGCGATCGGAGCATCACCGACGCCGTTTTCTGGAAGGAACTGGGCGAAAAAGTCGAACAAAGGCTTGCAAACGCCGGGATCAAGATTCCCGATCCAACTCAGGCCGGACGGACGAGTGCGCCTTTTGACACCGCCGAATTCTCCGTGTGCTCCGATGTCCGCCGGTTCGACGCCGATCAGATGCTCCTTACGGTTCGAACAGGTCTGGCCAGACCTGTTTATGTTGCAATGCGAGAGCCCGGCTCAAAACAACTCAAGCCGGGCCCCATGGTGATGGCTCCGGTCTGGACAGAAACCTCTGCAATAATGCCGGCTACTACCCAACACGTGCGCGAGGACATTACCAGGGAAACGCTGCAACAGGCCGACGCTTTCATCGCAGCCTGGGTGGCCTCCAACCGGTCTGAGAGGAAAGGGCTGAGCGGTGATGCCACTATCATTGAGAAGATACCGACTGAACAACCGGCCGACACTGCGCAGGCCGAGTACAAATACGTCAGTTCAAAGAACAGTATAATCTTCCACACTCCAAACTGCCGTGCGGCAAAAAGAATATCGCCGGAAAACCTTCTATGCTTCAAAACCAGGCAGGAAGCCCTTAACGCCGGTAAAAGACCATGCAAACTCTGCACACCATGAACACCAACATATAGAAAGGAAACGAAGATGTTGAGACATTCCCTCCTGGCTCCGGCCGTTTTCGCCTTTGTGACGATAATGTTGCCCTGCCCATCTGTGGGCCTGGCAGCGAGAACACAGCCCCGGCGCGTCCCGGCGGGCTTCAAAGTCGTCCGCTCCGCAGAGGCCTCCGGAAGTCAAAGGAGCGCAATGGCGCAGAAACTCGGAGCGAAGATCACCGACTTGTCGAACACGTCCTTCCTGGTTAACGGCCAGCCTCTTCAGATGAACGTAATCAGATTTCCGAGCTCGGCTGAAGCCGAAAGAATTCATAAATCAACCATCATAATAAAAACACACCCTGCCTTTTGCATCCTGGTCGATAACTCCATAGTGGAGTTCGTGTGCGATGATCCCGACCTGGCAACCCTGGCCGCTTTCGAGCTTGGATTCAAGCCGAAACCTGAGCGGGCAACATACAAAATATTCTTCCGGGTCGCCCCCGTTGAGAAGACCGACTACGCAGCCTGGAAGAACCTGAGCAATGTCTTCGCCTTGGCCAACCGAGACCCGAATAATCTCGCCCTCCAATCCAGAGTTGAGATGCTGCTCGGAGGCTTTCGCTTCGGAAACGACCTGACTTTGAGAACCGCCGGCGACGCCCAGACAGCGCCATCATACTCCTTCGAGCCGAAGCCCGCAAAGACTACCCCGCTCGCCGGCGGCGATACCACAAGATACACGTTCCAGGACCTGCCCAGAGAGGTCAATATCCCCGTTGTCTCGCTCAACGCCACCATACACACTTCCGAAAACCCTCTGACCCCAACATCGCGGAAAGCCGGACCGGAGCTGCTCTCGCCAACCGAGTACTGGCCCAGTGACGACCCCGAAATCAAGAAACTCGCCGCCGAGATCACCGCCAACTGCAATACACCACAACAGAAAACCGATGCCATCCTCAAATGGCTTCTGCCCGGTAAGAACATCACGTTTACAGAATCGCTCACCTCCGCCAGAGCCGGGGTCAAGAACGTCCTCAGCCGGAAATTCGGACAGGCCTGGGACTTCTCAGACTGCTTCGTTACGCTTGCCAGGGCCTCAAGAGTCCCTTCTCGACAGGTTTGCGGATGGTTCTTCTCCCAGAACGCCCACGTCTGGGCCGAGGTATTGTATGAAGGCGCCGGTTGGAAGCAGGTTGACCCTACCGCGGGAGGCGCAACAGAATGCGGCATCTACCATATACCATACACGACGAGTGAAGACGGCAGTATGTCCATCCTCTACCTATCGAGGCCGCAAATCACGCTCATCGAAAATTGACGAACCTATCTGCCGAATGCCAGGTGCTAATCGACAGCATCATACCGATTCTGATAAGGTCTATCACAGCGTCATCCTGCCATTTATGCGTCTGCAATTCATAGTCTGCAAAGTAATGCAAAGAGAGGCATACTTCTGCGCTGCCCGCTCGAAGAACGTTGTCGATGTCCGCCTGATGGAGCAGGGCCTGCACGATCAGCCGGACCGCCTCCGCAGCGAGGTGCAAAAGGCGCTCGAAGCCACGACCGACATACAAGGCAGGCCCTTCGATGCGACGCTGCTTGGCTACGGCCTGTGCAGCAACGGAATCGTCGGCCTTTCAGCCGATATACCAATCGTCGTGCCAAGAGGGCACGACTGCATTACCCTGCTGCTCGGCTCAAAAGAGAAATACAAAGAATACTTCGATTCACATCGCGGCGTTTATTGGTACAGCCCCGGCTGGATAGAATCCGGCAAGCAGCCGAGCGAAGAACGCTACGAAAACCTGCTGAAAGAATACAAGCAGAAATACGGCGACGATAACGCTCAGTATCTTATGGAAGTCGAGCAGACCTGGATGAAGGAGTATAACTGGGCGACGTACATCGATTGGGGGCTGGTCGATTCCGAAGGCTTCGAGGAATACACCAAGTCCTGCGCCGATTTCCTCGGCTGGAATTACGACGAATTAAGAGGCGACCCGTCCCTGATGCAGCGAATGGTCGATGGCCAATGGAACCAAGATGAGTTCCTCATTGTCAAGCCGGGCCAAAAAATAGGCGAAGACCTCACCAGCGAAGGTATAATAAAAGCCGAGTGACAGACTATGCCGACCAGTGAAGTAATCGCCTTCTTGATATTCACATCTTGCATTGCCGCGGTCTATCTGCTCGAAGCGATGCTGCTCATCAGATTTGCCCTGGCCAAGATAACAGGCAATCCCAAATACAACATCCTGCTGAAGAGACGCGCACTTGCCATTCACTTTCTGGCCCTTGCCGGGGTCGCCTGCTTTCTCTACGCGCGTTTCATCGAGCCTTACCGAATCGAGGTGACCGTCATCCCCATCACCACCGAGAAGCTGAAGGCCACGACTTTTCGCATCGTCCACATCTCCGATCTGCACTGCGACAAGAAGCCGCGAAATGAGAAGCGAATGGTCGAGCTGATTAACCAATTGCACGCGGACGTAATCGTATTCACGGGCGACGCCATAAATACGCCCGCCGCAGCCCCGCTCTTCAAAGACACGATGAAGAATCTCCGGGCCTCCCTCGCAAAGTTCGCCGTCAAAGGCAACTTCGAGGTCTTCGCTTGGAGTCCTTTCGATCTCTACGACGGCACGGGCTTCGAGCTGCTCGACGCCGAATCCATCCCGCTTGCCAAAAACGGCGAGACTATCCATCTCTCAGGCCTGAACTGCGAGACCCCGGCCGGCTTCGAATTCCTCCTGAGGTTCCCCCCCAAAGCGGAATTCAGCATATTTCTATACCATTACTCGGACCTGGTTGAGTCCATCGGAGATCTCAACGTCGATCTCTACCTCTGCGGGCATACGCACGGCGGCCAAGTTGCTCTGCCA
Source organism: Sedimentisphaerales bacterium (assembly GCA_016933985.1). GTDB lineage: Bacteria > Planctomycetota > Phycisphaerae > Sedimentisphaerales > Anaerobacaceae > JAFGCD01. Next base: position 9,254 of record JAFGTU010000349.1, read on the forward strand.
TTCTACGGCGCTATCGTTACGCTCTCGAAGTTCGGCAAGAAATACGAGGCCGGAATGTACAAGGTCGATGATACAATACTCTACGTCAACCGCGGTATCGGCCTCGAACGCTGGCCGGCACCGAAAATCAGATTCTGTGCGAGGCCTGAGATAACCGTCTTTGACATTGCGCCGGTGAACGAACGTCGGGAGCCTGGCGAATGACAGAACTAATCACAATCATAATAATAGCAGTCGGTCTGGCAATGGACGCCCTCGCCGTCTCGATAGTCAGCGGCGCAGCCTACAGGCAACTGCACGTAAAGCACGCCCTGCGAATAGCGCTGTTCTTCGGTGCTTTCCAGGCTGTTATGCCGCTTATCGGCTCGCTGGCGGGACTGACGTTGAAAGGCCACATCGCCCGCTACGACCACTGGATCGCTTTCGGTCTCTTAACCGCCATTGGAGCCAAGATGATCTACGAATCCTTCAAGATCAAAGAGGCCGAAAAGAAATTCGACCCAACCAGCCTCATCACGCTCCTGGCCCTGGCCGTAGCAACGAGCATCGACGCTTTAGCAGTCGGCATCACCCTCTCGCTAATCACAAAATCCATAATCATCGCTGTAACGATTATAGGCGTGATCACTTTCGCGCTCTCATACCTCGGCGTGGCTATCGGAAAGCGATTCGGCCACTTCTTCGAGTCGAAGATAGAAATCCTCGGCGGTGCAATCCTGATCGCAATAGCGGTCAAAATCCTCCTCCAGCATACACTATAATCTGCAATCTTCTTACCGCCGAGTGCACAAAGAGCGCAGAGGTTAAAGTTACCCACAAAGGGACGAAAGCACTAAGATTTATGGGCATCAGGGATTTGTCAGCCAGTCCTGCACAAACGCTGCGATATCATGCATATCGATTATATTGTTTGCCGGCTCGCTGATGTCATATCTCTCTTCCCACTTGGCATCGCCTGGCTTGGTCCGCCACGCGTAAGCGATGCTCGAAAAATCCGTGAAGTCCAACGAGAAGTCGCCGTTGAAGTCAGCCGGATGGGGGAGTGGACCATCGTACAGGTATTGAGCGAGCACCGTCTGGTCTGCACGTCCGTAGGGCGGGGGTGCTGAGGGCTTTAAGTCTGTAATGAGCATTAGGTTGGTCGTCAGGGTAGTCGTGCGTTGGCGGTCGGTCCACCTCTGGAATCTCCAGTTGCCATACCTCTCGGGGGCGGTGATACTTACATACCGTGTATTACTGTGCTCATAAATCCTGTAGAAATCGCCGATCCCATCCTGTCTGGCGGCCTCATCCGGTGCATCCACAAGGAAATACGGCAGCAGGTTGTAACCTGATAGTCCCTGCGGAACATTCGGATCTGTGCGAACGCGCAGTGTCTGCAATTCGTAGTCTTTGTCGTAGTAGTCGTAATCAATCCTCAGTTCCAACTCATTGATGTCAAACCGGCAGGGCTTTTCTGAGTTTACTTCCTTTACGATTATGATATCGGCCCTGGCCCCAACTCGAGAATATATCAAGGCATTACCGTCAGTTGCCTCGCCAAACATCCCCAGAAGACTCCACAGCAGCGAATGATGTGCAACACTGGGCTTGACGTGGTTGATCTCTCCAGATATGTTCCACTCCGACTCCCAAGTTACGTAGAGTATCTCTTTTGTATCATGCGCAAGGTGTCTAAACTGGTATATATTGTCTTTATATTGCAGCTTTGATAGCCCGGGATGCATCATCTTGATATCAACGACGCCGAATGAACCCGGGTTGCCGGTTGTAGCCACCTCTATATCTTTGACTTCCATATTGACTATCCGAATGTTCTCTCTTCCGCGTAGGAACAGACCCCGGTCAACAAAGTTGATTGCGACCGGTTCTCCAGCATTGAGCCTGTTAAGCTCTTCGGGTGAGAGCCTATATGGCGTATCGATGTTGTTCTCATGGGGGTCGTTCAGAAATCTATTCAGGATATCTTCGGTCAGCTCGCGTAACTGTTCCTGATATACCGCCTTCAACGAGTTAAAATCTGCCTCGGAGAGAGTTCCGTTAGACGAGACTATTTTCTCCATCTTTTCGAACATTGGCAGGATTTTCAAGTCTTCCTCGTAGGGCTCAAGAAAACGGTACTCATAGGCCTTGGCCATATAGTAGTGGTACTTCATCAGTCGCTCCAGGGCCCTGCGCTCCATGTCCTTGACATACATCAGGACGGATGGATCGAGTATTTGGCTTATCGAACTGCCCTGCCTGTTCATAGCATCTATAGCCAAGATATTGTTCGTGATGCTGTTTGAAAGCATCGAGACCTCCTGCATGGCGGCGGCGAGCTGACGATTGAAGACCTCTTTTTGGACCATCAGTTCGGTAACGTCATCCACAAGTTGGGTGAATTGCGGGTCCTCGGCCTTTATCTTCTTGAGCTCTGCCTCAACCTCCTCATTGCTCAGAGACGTATTCATTAAGCTCTCTTTAACATCGTATAAGCCTTTGGCCATCTTCTCCGCGTCGTTTTTCATTCTGTCAAGGTAGCTCTTGGCGCCTTCTTCCTCTATATCAGAGAGGTTCTCTATTTGATCGAAGTCTTCAAGCCAGCCGGTGGTCGCCTCATCGAATTCTATGCTGTTGAACTGCTTGACGACGTCGGTCCGCATATTTATTTGAGGCCAGGGGTCCGGGTCGGCGAGAAACTCGTTCATTGCTGCATCGAGTGCCCCCCCTGCCACACCGGCGACAACGCCGGCTGTCGCCCCCGCTGCGCCCCTGCTGCCGCCGGTGGAAACCGAGCCAATAATGGTTCCACAGGCCCTGAGTGCTCTTTTCCAGGTTGGCAGCTCGTAGCGCGCCTGGACGTCGTTGTCGGCCTTCTTTACAAGCTCCGCCTCCTTTTCTTTCAGCCGACACAGCAGGCCGGAGCAGCCGCCTGCATCTGCCCTTCCGATCCTGTCAGCTATCTCCGCGGCCTCGGTCTCAAGCGGGCCAATAATCTCGGCGACGGCCTCACAGTCGGCTCGAAAGTTCTGTGTCTGTTCCCATAGCTTCGCTCGACCGGTCGATAGTGCTTCCTTGGTCTGCGTCAAATCTTGCGCGTTGTTCTGCAGCCAGTAGGACAGATATAGTACCTGGACCGTATGGTCGATCTCATCTCTGTACACTTCCTCAAGCACCTCGAAGCTAAGCATAGGCACCCAGTCGGGCGGGTTGCCGAAGTAATCCAGGCCGTTTGCCAGCCGGTGAAGAAGTGTTCCAATCTCATCGTGCATCTGCTCGAAGTCGAATTGCCATTGATCGGAAAGCTCGCTCCATTCGGCAAGGCTCATGTAGGTTTCGAGCAATTCATAATACTCCTGCAAGATGTCCCGTGCCTCGACCAGATAGCCATAGAGATAGGCATCCTTGGCATGCGCGACCACCATCTTGAGCGCATAAGGCGACAACCAGGCAAAAGCCCTGGGTCTGTGGAGCGTCTTACCCGCCGCAGCAACCGGCACATCGGCCGGAGGCGCGGAGCCAACAAAGGTAGGCCCGGCCCAATATATAACCGTCGTTCCAGCCTTTTCTGAACAAGATGGGTAGTCTGGACACGGATACCAACACCAGTAAAGAGTTCTCCAAACCCCCGCCCAATCGTCCCATCCCACGTGATGATGCAGAACTGCCTTGTAAGCCGGATTGGGTGTTCCGTTCACCCCACCTGTGTAATCATTGCCATCATTAGGCGCGTTGCCTGATTGGCCGCCCAGACTCTGTACATAAGCTGAGAGGTCCAGTGTAGCTATCAGGTCCCCACCCTTGCCGCCTTTTCCTGGTTTGCCGGCGGGTATGGCGTTTTTGCCCGCTTTCGGCGTCAATATATCAATACCCGGATAAGGATCGGGAGAATAGTAAGGACCATCACATGAGTGACCTTCTTGAAGATGATAGATCTTGTATGCTTTTATGGAGGTTAGCCCTGGGGGGCGGCCGGGGACCGCTGGCCAGCCTGTCGCTAACGGCACATTGGTCCCGTTTTCGCCGTTGCGGCCTGGCTCGGGGTCCTGGCCTTTGCCGCCGTTCATAATAAGTCGCGGCCCGCCCGCAGGGGCGCTGAAGGATCCGACGAAAAGGTTGATGTCACCGGCCGGATGACCATCGTTGCCGTCTGCAGGCCCGTCATTTTGATTGTACACCCCATTATGAACAGCAAGCCAGTCTCCCAATGGGGTCGTATCGATGGAGCCATCGTCTTCGAAAGACAACTCGCGGGCGTAAATGGTCACGTCCGTTTGGGGCAGGCATAGAGGATCGCGGATTATCACCGTCTCGGCGTGGATTGTCATATCGTGAATGTCCTCGTTGTTATGATAATCGTCGAACAAGTTATAGTATTGCGAACCGGCCTCCAGGACGACCGTCTTGCCCCCAATCGTTATGGAACGGGTCGCTCGCCTGATCGTGTTAAACCAGATATACGTGTTGGGGTCGCCAGGGTCCTGGAGGTCGATTTCATTGACAAATAGATAATTCCTGCTGCACGGGTCGGGGAAGGGCTGGGTCGGCCGGCTGACAATTGAGTATTCCGGCGGCAAGTCCGGCACCGGCCTGATTTCGACTGTCTGCTCGTTAACGTCGCCGCCGGCGGTAGCAATGAATGTGACTGCAAAAGGCGTGCGGTCATAAAAGTCATTTGGCTCATAAGTGAACAGGCCGGAGTCGATGTCAAAAGACACAGGGCCTGATGGCAGAGGGTCCGGCTCTGAACATAACAAAGACGCATCAGGTCCGAGCTTCTCCGAATAGACGTAGAAGCTTAGCTTCCTGCCGTGCGGAGCGTCGCGCGGTGGAATTTGCCCGATGTCGTATAAGGCAATCGCCTTATATTCGCCCATCTCGTGGACCGGCGCACCCCCTACCACGGTTACCGAGAGGATTTCCGGTTCGGTCCAGTCCTCCAACCGGCTGAATTCGACCTCATAGTATCCTGGCGCCAGGTTGTAGATTATATCGTTGGAATCGCGCCATTGTGTCTGTCCGACCAACCTCCAGGCGGCTCCCGCATCAAGCGCGCCTTGCGGGAGAATACCGACGCTAAGAAGCGTTGTAGGCCCACAATGCTCATAAACGCCCATATCTACAACGGCCATCGAATCCCAGTTGCCGTTCATCACCCTCGGATTGCCGTCGAGGTCCGTCTCGGGCAGTCCGAGCGCGGTACTGTTGCCGGCTTCAACGCAGGGCGAGGCGGGCGTTGCCGTGTGAAAATCGCCCACCGCTGCATCAACAAAACACGGGTCTGCATCGATATTGCCGATGCCGCCCCAGCCGCCCTGCACGTCACTGTAGATGACATCCGGTGTACTGTTGGAATCGTATATCTCATCTGGTGTATCTCCCCAGAGAATGCAGTTGGTGACCTTCGGGCTGCTGTTGGAGTTGTACATCCCGCCGCCTACGGTGGCCGAATTGACGGTAAAGAGGCAGTTGATTACCGTTGGATTACTGTTGTCGTTATTATACATCCCGCCGCCTGAGGTGGCCAAATTGCCGGTAAAGATGCAGTTGGTCATGTTGGAATTACTGCTCACCGAGTTGCTGATTCCCCCGCCCAAGTTGCCGGCCTGATTGCCGTTGAAGATGCAGTTGGTCAGCTTCGGGCAGCTGCGCACGTTGCACATACCGCCTCCGTGACTATTGGAATCATTGCCGCTGAAGTTGCAGTCGATTACATCTGGGCTGCTGTTGTCGTTGTACATCCCGCCGCCATCGCTGTCTGCGGAATTACCGCTGAAGTTGCAGTCGGTCACCTTCGGGCTGCTGTTTTCACAGTACATCCCACCGCCGCAATTATCGAGTCCGCTGCCGTTGGCATTTCCGCCGGTGATGGTGAAGCCCTCCAAGATAGTGTCGGGGCCTTCGCCGCTTATGCACTGGATGGCATGGTACTGTTCTTGGAGCTTTGTTACAGTGATTTCGTCAAAGTACGTTTCCTCGTTGCCCCAGCAATACAGCGCGATAGGCCCATACGCGAGATTATTATCAATAGCATCCAGTTCTTGCACACCATCAATCTTCACCGTTAAGTTCGGACCTTCCGCAATAATCTCAACAGAGTACCATGTGGCGGTCTCGTAAGCTCTATTTTTGCTTTTCAGAATGGTGAACTGTCCATCAATCATCTTGCCCAGCCACATCCGCGAACGGTCTCTGTCCCAGCTGAAGCGGTAGTAGTTGTCGTGGTCCCGGTAGCGGAACATCAAGCCTATCATGTCGTTGTCCCCAGATGCCATCAGAAACGTGACCTGGTAGTCATCCCAGTGGAAGCTCTCCTGCCACAAGGCATAGGTTCCGCGGCTTTCATAGGCCTCCCTTGGCAACATATGTATGTTGCTGAGTTGCACCATCCAGCAATAATCGAACCAAGGAACCTTGATAACAGACCATGCGGAGGGACATCCAGTATTTCCCTCATCTACAATATTCCAGCCATCTAAGTTTCTATCATCAAAATTGTCAGCAATGGCCCCACTGGCATTGATGGTTGTAACGCCTGGCCCGCCTGTGCTATACAGGCGTATCGCCTTGCCACTGAAGTCGATGGTTTCGTAGTATGTCCCAGGCCAGACTGCTATCTCGTCGCCATCATTGGCATTTTCGATGGCCAGTTGGATGCTGCTGAAGTATGCCGAGCCATCGGCACAATCTACCTTATACGGCGGACCGTTACGCTCCACCTTAAGAGTCCGCCCGGCCACCTGCCCCGTAAGTGTCATCAAAAATACACAGACAGTCATCAGAATGTTCAGATTTACTTTGCGCATTTTGGGCCTCTCGTAAAAAAGCGATATCATCTTCGTCTCCATCGTTGAGTCCTTTTTCCTGGAGCAATTTCCCGGAAAAGGACCGAAAGAACACCGTTCCGGCTGCACTTCCCCGGAGCAGCTCAAGAACACACACGGAGAATAGTATAAATGCGTATCTGCGATTTGTCAAGCAAAAAAATCCTTATCGGGCTGTTTTACTTGGGGCCTGAATCGAAAGGACTCTTGCCACAAGGGCGTGAAGCGATATAATCGGGGCCGTTTTCTGCCTCTTGAGCCGTTCCGCAAGCAGGCAGGTTTTGTTTATTGGATTTGGTGGTTGCTATGTTATCCAAGGTGTATTTCATCAAAGCTGCGGTATCCGACGGTGAGGAGGCTATTTGCCGGAAGGCTCGCAAGCTGTTCCAGGCAGGGGATTTCGCATCGTGCTTTGCTGAGAATGACTTTACGGCCGTGAAGGTCCACGTGGGCGAAGATACCAATACAACGCACGTAAAGGCGTCCTATATCAAAGGTCTTCTCGAAGAGCTACTCTCGCTGAAAACCAAGCCCTTCATCACGGACACGACGACCTTATATTCGGGCCGGCGACGCAACGC
>JAFGTU010000045.1 GCA_016933985.1 Sedimentisphaerales bacterium
CACCGACGCCGGAAACCAGCAATGCAAACAGGTAGTCCCGACTGGAAATCTTTGACTGGCCCACATAGAACGGGTCCAACGCCAGGACTCGATAGCCGTTCTCGATGAGCTTTTCGATGTTTGCCGCCTGCACTGCGTAGCCCTCATCGGCCACGACGATTGCAGTCTTCTGGGATTTGTCCGTAGATAGCTCCACTGCAGGGAGCGTCCATACATCGTCGATCTGGAGCTTCCAGAAGGTTGCATGGACGGCCTGTTTGCTTTCTTCGGCCACCTCCTCGGCCTGCACACGATAGACGTAAGCTCTAACAATGTCATTGAGCAGTTGCACCTTTTTTCGCTTCCACTGTTGCGTCTTCTTGGCTGTGGGAGGCAGTTTCGGGTTCCGGGGCAGTTCGCCGCTGAGTTGAAGCGCCAGTTTATTGAAGTCGGCGTTGTCGTCCGGTATCTCAACGTGCAGATCGTCGGCGGTGCGGACTTCGTCGGCGCACTCGATTTCTTCAGTGGGGCAGGCAGCCTCGCCGGGGAAGAATTGGTCCGCCAACATGCGGTAGAGGGCCTGGCGATTGTCCATGTCGAAATTGTGCGTGCCGGGGTCTTCGTTTATGTGCCATCGAAGGTTGTCGGGTTTGCCGTAGAGCTTGTAAATCGGCTCGGCGGCTTCCAGCAGCGGAGGCAGGGCGTGGTCCGATGCGAAACAGCAGTCATCTTTCTTGTTGTAGGTCAGCAGGGCGGCCCGCGGTGCGAGCATGGCGGTTAAGTGGGTGTAGTCGGCCACCATCGCCAGGTCGGTTGGGGTCTGTTCGGAGTCGCCGAGGTCGCTGTGATTGTGCGCGCGTGTGATATAGCTGGAATATCCCGCTACGGGATTGGTGAGAGTCACTCGCGTATCCAGCGAGCTGATCGTGATGGTCTGCCATCCTCCGCCCGAAAGGCCGGCTACGCCCACGCGCTTGGGATCGGCGAATTTGTGCGAGAGCAGGACGTCGAGGCCCCGCTTCATCGACAGGTAAAAGGGCGATACGCCGCTGGTGCCGCAGAGGTCGAGCTGGTTCATACAGTAGTGCTTGAATTTCTCGGTGCTAAGCTGGCCCATGCCGAGCCATTCTACGTTGAGGGCAATGATGCCGCGTTTTGCCTGGTTGATGCAGCGGATCTGCTTATAGGGGGCGGCTTTGCCCTTGCCGTCGTGTCCGTTAACGTTCATCACGACGGGCACTTTTCCGGTCAGGCCGTCCGGCTCGTAGAGCAGTGCGGGTATCCACAGGCCGGGCAGCGCCTCGTACCGCAACTTTCTGATTGAATAGCCTTCGCCGTCCTCGAGCGTATTGAGCCACTCGACTCTTGTTTCTCCTTTTGCCCATTTCGCCGCTTGGCCGCGCAATATCACCTTTTCTAAGACTTCTCGCCGCAGCCGCTTGGCGTACTTCTCCCACTCCCTAACTGAGGTCACCTCGGGCATACGGCGGACCCGGTCCTCGCAGAAGCTCTCGACCTGGTCCAATATGAGTTCGGGGCTGACAATTTGGCGAGCCAGAAACTCGCCCAAAGCGGCTTGATCCGCCGGCTCCGCCGAGGCCGCAGCGCCAACGAATGCCGCAACGCAGGCTAAGCCGACCATCCGGATTGTCAGGTGATATCGATTCTTCATGTGTCTTCTCTCGAATAAACGGTTACAGAACATAATTATCTCGGTACGACCTCAATAATTTTACAGAAATCGCCTTGTACTATCAAGAATCAAAGTTGTTTGACAGAATAACAAAAAAAGAGCTTTATCTTTGTGCTGTTCATACATATAATGCAGTTTTCAGGAGTAATATTGTGAAGACTAAATTCTTTACGGATACTGGGACTATCGAACGTGCGAGCAAACAAGCCAGTGTACCGGGGGGGCTTACGAACAGATTCAAAGTAGGAGCGCGTGAGGAGGAGAGCCAGCAGCATGTTGCGGGAAGACTCATTTGGTGAAGATGAAGAACGATAATGCAATCCATGTTGTTCACTGTTGGAGTAAATTGATATGGATAGACTCTGCCGAAAGATAGAAGAAATTCGCACGAAACTGGAGAAGCTTCGGCGGCATACGTTAAAGGAGACATCCACTCGGACTATCATAATAGATCCTTTGCTCGAATCATTGGGCTGGGGAATTCGCGATCCTGATGAAGTTCGATTGGAATATCCCACGGTGGATGGCAAATCTGTTGATTATGCTCTCAAGATCAACAAGAGGACTGTTTTGCTCGTTGAGGCGAAATGCCTTGACGATCCGTTAACTGACGTCAAGGCCATTATTCAGGTAGTTGGATATGCAGCGAACGATGGCATAGAATGGTGTGTCTTAACGAATGGAGTTCTATGGAAGGTTTATCGCAGCGTGGAAAAATGCCCCGCTCCTGACAAATTGATGTTTGAAGTCTCATTAGATCCGGCTGGACTGGAAGACGTATCTACGGAACAGATAGCCAAGCAGATCTGGCGATTCTCTCGTGACGAAATGGCAAAAGGGACCTTGGACGCTTTGGGCGAACAAACTTTTACCGACAGTAAGGTGGAAAAAGCTCTCGATGCTTTGATGTCCGACGCCCCGCGTGCTTTGCTTAATCTGGTAAATAAAATGACAAAGGATGAGAATCTAAAGCCTCAAAAAATCAGAGAAAGCCTGAAGCGTATTTTAGACAGGAAGAGATCCACTGAAATCGTAGGCACTTCAAAAAAGATTACGCGCGTGCCTGATGTTGCTACTGCAACATTGATGCAACGCATTATAGGCAAGAAACCTAAAGAGGGGGGCAAATCTGTTTACGAGGAGTCGCTTCACACATCAGGAAAGTCTCAAGAAGTGTTGGCACTGTATCAAGATATCGACAAAGCTTGCATGTCATTGGATCCCCGTAACATTTCAAAGACTGTTCAGAAAAAATATATAACCTATTGCAGTAGCAAAAAGATTTTTTGTTGCGTTCACATTTATGATTCCGGTTTGCGTATATGGTTGAAATTGAAATATAGTCGGTTGGACGATCCGCCATCATTTGCTCGGGATGTGAGCAGTATCGGGCACTGGGGGACAGGCGATCTCGAATTGAGAATCAGCGATCTATCGCACATACCCCAAGCGACCTCATTGATCAGCCAATCGTTCAATTCGCAGTATTGAATTCGAGATTAGGAATCGCTTCGCGAAGATGTATGAGCAGATTCCTCGGCTTGGCTCGGAATGTCATCTTATCAACTGAACAACGACAGTCTGTTGAGAGAACTTCCCACATTAGATTTGCGTGATAAGGAGCAGGATATGAGACGATTGGGCGTTGCGATTATAGGTTGTGGATGGGTGGCGGGGGAATATGTTAAGGCGTTTGTAAACGACCGGAGGTCCGAGGTACGGGCGTTGGTCAGCCGGAATCGCGCGAACGCCGAGAGATACAGGGACCAATATGGTTTGCAGTGCGCCGTCGAGACGAATGCGGCGGTTATGCTCGAGCGGGATGATATCGATATCGTCGTTGTGAGCACGCCGCACAACGTGCATACCGAGTACGTTGTCGCCGCCGCCGAAATGGGCAAGCATGTCATCATCGAAAAACCTGTGGCGCTCACGGTTGAGGATGTGAGGAGGCAGCGGGAGGCCGTCAGGAGAAGCGGGGTCAAGACGCTGGTCGGCTTCGTGCTGCACTGGAACCCGCTGCTGATGACTATCGATAAGCTGATCGACCGGGGCGCATTCGGCGAGGTCTTCATGGTGGAGGTGGATTACCTGCACCGACTATGGATGACGCCGGCGGAGAAATGGCTTGGCAGCCGCGAGCAGAGCGGCACCGCTATTCTGACGGGCGGCTGCCACGCGATAGATGCGCTGCGGTGGTTCGCCCGCAGCGAGGTCGAGCAGGTCTGCGCGTATCAGGCCAGGACCGACAATCCCATAGAGTATCCCGGGACGATTTCGGTCGTTCTGAAGTTCAAGGACGGCAAGATCGGACGGAGCACGACGACCTTCGATGCACAAATGCCGTATCGTTTCAATATCGGCGTCTATGGCACGGAGGGGACGATGCGCAACGACGAGCTTTTCGCCCCCAAGCTTTTTCCAGGCCAGAATGACTTCCTCAAGGTCCCGTGCATCCTGCCGGACAGCGGCGACGTCGCCCATCATCCGTTTCAGGGCGAAGTCTTACATTTTCTCGATTGCATAATCGAAGACAGGCGACCATTCCCCGACCTTGCGGATGCGGCTTACACTCAGGCGGTCTGCTTTGCTGCGGACCGTTCGGCGCAATCGGGCGAGCCGGTGATTGTCGATGAATTAATGTAAATCATAGAGTACTCTTGCTTGATTTTTGGAGGCAGCATTATGAGTTACAAATTCGACCGCAGAGGATTCTTGAAGGCTGGGACCGCTGCGGGTCTGGGGGTGACTTTGGGCGGCGTTCAATTATCGGCTTCGGCGGCCAAGTCGGACTTGCCTTTGGTCAAGGAGGTTAACCTGCCCGTTATCGAAGAAGTGCGAATAGGCATTATCGGGATGGGCGGACGTGGCAACAGCCTTATGGGGAATCTGCTGGAGATGAACGAAACCGTCCGGATCAAGGCGGTGTGCGACGTTTATCCGGAGCGTGCGGAGGCGGCTGCGCAGCGGGTAGCGGCGGCGGGGCACCCGAAGCCGGAAAGCTACTCGGGCAGCGAAGATGTTTGGAAGAAGCTTGCGGAGCGCGACGACCTGGATGCGGTCGTCATCGCAACGTATTGGCAGTGGCATACGCCTATGGCGGTTTATGTGATGAAGGCGGGCAAGTATGCGGCGGTGGAGGTCCCGGCGGCTTATACGCTTGAGGAATGCTGGGAGCTGGTCAATACGTCCGAGCAGACGGGGATGCCGTGCATGATGCTGGAGAATTGGAGCTTTCGCAGCGATAATCTGGCTGTGCTGAACATGATTCGGCAGGGCCTGCTCGGGAGGATTGTGCACTGCCACTGCGCCCATTCGCACGACTGCATCGACCACTGGTTTTTCGAGAGCGGGACGGGGAAGGACCGCTGGTCCGCCAAGTTCCTCGTCGAGCACAACCGCGACCAATATCCGAGCCACCAGTTGGGGCCGGTGATAAGCTGGATGGACATCAACTGCGGCGATTACTTCGACTATATCACCTCGACAGCCACTGATTCTGTGGGGATCAATGCGTATTTCGCGGAGAAATTCGGGCCGGACCATCCGAACGCCAAGCGCAGGTTCGCCCAAGGGGACATTGTGACGACCACCGTGCGGACCAAGAAGGGCAAATCAATCGTTATCAACTATGATATGCAGCTTCCGCGGCCATACGACAATCGCTGGCTTATTCAGGGCACGCACGGCCTCTATAACGAGCAGCGGGACGCCGTCTATATAGAAGGCAAAAGCCCCAAGTATCACGAGTGGGAGCCGTTCGGGCCTTATCATGAGAAGTACCGGCACTCCTGGGCCAAGGGACCCGCTGAAGGGGGGCACGGCGGGACCGATATGGTTGAGCTGAGCCTGTTCGTGCAGGCGGTCAAGAACAGGACTCAACCGCCGATTGACGTTTATGACTCCGTGATTATGTGCGTGCATGGGCCGCTTTCCGAGATTTCGATTGCCAAGGGCGGCAGTCCGGTCAAGGTCCCGGACTTCACCAGAGGCAAGTGGGAGACGAGGAAACCTTACTTCGCCGTCGAGACGACCGCATAGCTGGACCGGCGGCAGGGACTGGTGGGTGCGAGCAAAGATGATCGGTATTTCGGGAACTTTGTCGAAAGCCTGGATGGCCAGGGAGCTTGGCGTACGATTTGACCGTGATTACTATTTCGATTCTGCCAAGCGCCATGATGTTGACCGCAGGTGCAATGAATACGCGGCTGAGCGGTTTGGCGGGATGCAGCTGTTCTATTCGGAATCGAATCTTGGCCGGATAGACTATTGGGACAAAAACCAGGTGCTCATCGGCGGCATCCAGCCTAATATGATCTTGGGGATGCTGCTGGGCGCGGATTTGGTTGCGCAGGGCGATAAGGACGCGGACATCACGCCTCACTGCCTGGCGGGCAAAGACCTCAGCGACCTGCCTGAACCGGAGAGTCTGCTTGATCACCAGCTTATCAAGCTCTTCGACGGGCAGATTGGCTGTGTTCAGGATGAATCTGGCGGACAACTGCGCGCGATTCCGCCTTTCTTCTGGGATATGTCGGGGCGGGCGGCGATACATGGGGTAGTGACCTCTGCACAGAAGCTCATTGGCGAGGCTGTCTTTGTGGATATGATGCTCAGGCCGGAAGCCTGTCTGGAGATTATGCACTGGATTACGGAGGCATACGTTGTCCTGTGCCGACATTTTTCTGAGGCCGGCAGACTGCCTATATCAGAAGTGCACGTGGGCGAATGTTCGTCCTGCATGGTCGGGCCGGAGTTGATTGAGCGTTTTGTTGTGCCGGCAACATCCGATATCGGCCGGGAACTTGGCCCCATCCGTCTGCATTCGTGCGGCCCAAGCACAAATCTTATGGAGGCGTTCTCGAAAATTGAGAACCTGCATTCTCTTGACCTCGGCGGGGAGACATCAATCGCCGGGGCACGGGAAATATTCGGAAAGGAAATGCTGATAAGCGTGGCGCCTTTGCCGCAGGATATGTCCTCTGAGAGCACCGACCAGATATTGCATTGGGGCAAACGCATTCTTGAGGAAAACGACGACGGCAACCTCGAATACATTTATCACGTCGAACCAGGCTACAATCTCGATGCCATTTATGCGCTGACTGAATTTGCAAGTAACCTCCGCGGCGCCAGATAAGCATGACACGTTTGCCGACATGCCGTCATATTCGCCTTGCGTTTTTCGTCAAGATTATTTTTGATGGTCTCGCCTGTCTGACTCTTCGGAACGGTCTGAAAGGCCCTTGAAGAGGGAGCGGATGTTGAAGAACCCCCCAATTGTGACGGTCACCGCAAGGGTCGCGAAGAGGACAAGGCTGACAATGAAGAATATTGTCCAAAAACTGATCCAGAAATCCATACTCTATTCTCCTTGTGCCTTTGAGGAGGCTCGGGTCATCGGGAATAAGAGCGAGCCTGCTATCATGGCCAATATCGCAAGGGCTATTACGGCCAGTCCTATGATCTCGCTGCCGATGGTCTGATAGACCTCGACGGTCTTGGCGGCGATCTGTTCGGCGGGGACATTCTTGAGGACAAGGACGGTCTTGCCGGTGACATCCTCAATCGGGATTTGCTTGGTGAATCCGAGGTGGAGCTTGAGGGGATTGAGGA
>JAFGTU010000350.1 GCA_016933985.1 Sedimentisphaerales bacterium
GGATTCACCAGTTCGACAAGGTCGAGCAAGTGATTATCTGCGAGAACGATGCCGAGCGGAGCTGGGCCTTCCATGATGAGATACTGGCCAACTCCGAGGCGGTGATGAAGGCGCTGGGATTGCCCTACCGCGTGGTGAATGTCTGCAGCGGCGACCTGGGCAGGGGGCAGGCGAAAAAGTTCGATATCGAGGCGTGGATGCCATCGCGAAAGAATTATTGCGAAACGCACAGCGCCAGTAAATTTTACGATTTCCAGGCCAGGCGGATGAACCTTCGCTACAAGGATTCTGCGACGAAGAAGAATCTGTTCTGTCATACCTTGAACAACACGGTAATCGCCAGCCCTCGAATCTTGATACCGCTCCTCGAGCTTTACCAGAATGCCGACGGCTCGGTGACTGTGCCGGAGGCGCTTCGGCCCTATATGGGCGGCAAAGAAACAATTAGGAAAACGTAACGAAGAAACAGGTTGTTGTGACTGAGAACCGAGGCGATACATTGAGCAGTTGCGAGGCTTTTTCTGTGCGTTACAGTGGAGGTGTTATTGTGTGGCTGGTTAGAGTTTTGATTGTTTCAATTGCATTTGGCGTCGGGGGCGTGTATGCGCAGGATGCGGCGGTTGAGGATTTGGCGGGGCATTATGGGTTCGAGGAGATTGAGATAGTCAAGCTGGACTGGGGGATACTGGGGCTTAATGTCGCCGATTTCAATGGGGATGGGCGCAGCGATATTGCCATCGTGAATAACCGCAAGGCCAAGATAGAGATTCTTGTCCAGAAAGAGGCGGTCGGGCCGGGTCGGACGCAGGTGGCCGTCGATGCCAACGATGTCGATATCAACGAGCTTACCCCCCCTACCCGCTTCGATGATCAGTCAGTCGCTGTCCCGCAGAAGATTTACAGCCTTGTATGCGGGGATTTGAATTCGGACGGGCCGGCGGACTTGGCCTTCTACGGCGAGCCTAAGGGGCTTTACGTGATATTCCAGAAGGCCGACGACGCCGAGGGGGAGAAATCCAGGCAGTTGAGCTGGCGGACACGAAAGAAAATCAAGATCGACGACGGCCTTGCCGTTCCTCGCGCGCTTGTATGCGCGGACTTGAACAGCGACGGTGCCGCCGACCTGGTCCTGGCCGGCAGCGACGGCATCTACATAGTCCTTCAAAAAGACGACGGCTCGCTGGCTGAGCCGGTGAAGTATCCGGCCCTGGCCCAGACGCTGAGCGTTCAGGTGGGCGATCTCAACGGCGATAAGGTAAACGACCTTGTTCTCGTTACAAGCGACTCCGAAAAACCTGTGCACGTGCGATTCGGGCTTGAGGGCGGCAGGCTCGGCCCGCTCGTGCAGTTTTTCATCGAAAGGCCCTTTGAATTCAGCCTCGGCAATCTGGACGGCGAGCCGGGCGACGAGATACTAACGATTGAAGGGACCAGCGGCCGGCTGGTCTGCTACAAGTATTCGGGTGAAAAGGGCGATGAGGCCGATTGGCCGATGCTCTACTATCCTCTCGCATCGGGCGAGGGCAGCACCAAGCGAGACCTCGCCCTGGGCGATTTCGACGGGGACGGCCTGGCGGATGTCGCGATAAGCGACCCCGGCGCTGCGGAGCTTATTCTTTACAAACAGACCAAAGGGGTAGGGCTGGCTGAGCCTGTGCGATTTCCGGCGTTCGCCGATATCGTGAGCTTATCGGCGGCGGATGTCGATAACGACGGCAAGGCCGAGCTGGCCATACTGAGTATCAAGGAGAAGGCAATCGGCATCAGCAGATTCGCCGATGACAGGCTCTCTTTCCCGGAGCCTCTGGCCTTGACGGGCGAGCCGCTGGCGATGGAGCTTGCCGACATCGACCGTGACGGCGCGGGGGATTGCGTCTATGTTTCAAAGGATGCTAATGACCTGAGGGCTTTGAGGGTTTCTTACGGTTTTGCCGCCGCGGGTGGGGACCGGGAGGCTCTGAAATTGAAGAAGCTCAAGGCCGATCCGGATGGGCTTAGAGTGCTTGACGTTGACCAGGATGGTCTCCAGGATGTCCTGATATTTATCAGCTATGAGCTGCCCGTACTGGTGCGCCAGGCCGAAAAGGGCAAATTCAAGGTCGTCGAGTCGCCGGCGGCGCAGGCGAGCCTGATTAAGGATGCGGCCCTGCGCTTGATTGACGTCGCCGACGTGGATGGGCGGGCCGGAGAAGAGCTGCTGATAGCTCAGAAGAATTTTGCCCGGAGCTTAGTCTTTGCCGAAACCGGGAGCTGGCGCGTGGTCGATCAATACAACGCAAAAGGCGGGGAGAGCCAGATATCGGCGGTTGCGGCTTTCGATATTGCCGGCCAGCAGGGCCGCCCTGCTATCCTGCTCCTCGACGGGCAAAAAGGGCAGCTTCAAATACTCAGGGCCGGCGAGGACAAAACGTATCGGTTTGACAAGGAGCTGGACGTTGGCAAGTGGAATTCGGCTGTGCATTTGAAGATGCTCTTTGCGCCGCTTACAGGCGGTGAGGAAAAGAGCATCCTTCTCTTCGATAGCGAGAAATTCGCGCTTTTGACGCCCCCGAGCGGCCGGGCGGCGACAGCACAGCATCTGGAGAAGCAGTTCAGTTACGAAACGCAGATAAAGGACGGCAGATACGGAAACCTTGCGGCAGGTGACATCAATTCGGATGGCAAAGCGGACCTGGTCATGGTCGAGTTCAGGCGCAATCATTTTGAGATCCTCGCCCTGGATTCGGGATTCAAGCCGACCCCTGCGATGCGGTTCAAGATATTCGAGGAAAAGAGCTACGCCCAGAGCAAGCTCGCCGGCGCCGCCGTTGAGCCGCGGGAGCTGAGCATCGCCGACGTAACCGGCGACGGCAAAGACGACCTCGTAACC